>JAOUGF010000237.1 GCA_029857925.1 Gammaproteobacteria bacterium | reverse complement strand
TCGATTTTTGGCCCACACCACGCCGCCCAAAAATCGACGACCACGGGGATGTCATTGCGTTGAATGTGCGCATCAAATAGCGCGGCGTTGGCGGGCATGGGTTGGCCGGTAAAAAGCGGTTGACGGCACGCGCCGCACTTTGCGCCGTCACGCAGGCGCGGTTGCGGTACACGATTGGTCTGTGCACAATGCGGACACACAATATGCAATGGCGTATCCATGAGGCTATTTGCCCGCAAGCCCTAATAAGGCATCAAGTTTATCGTCGCCTTCCAGGTCATAAAGGTCGTCGCACCCACCTACGTGCGTGTCGTCGATAAATATCTGCGGCACGGAACTGCGTCCGCTGCGGGTTTCCATTTCACGCCTCAACGCCGCGTCGCTCGCGACCGCGTATTCAATAAAATTTACGCCCTTCTTCGTCAGCAGGCGTTTGGCCTGCACGCAATAGGGGCAGGAGGGGGTGGTATAGATCTCAACGCGCGCCATGGGTGGTCACTTTTTGGTTAATGGCAGGTTGGCCTTTTCCCAGGCCATGATCCCGCCAGAAAGGTTGTGAACTTGCGCAAACCCGTGTTTTTTCAATATGCTGCAGGCGCGCGCGGAGCGTTGCCCGCTACGGCAGTTAACGACGACGGGCTTTTCTTTGTGTTTGTTGAGCTCGGTGACCCTGCCATCCAGTAGGCCTACAGGGATATTCAGCGCCTCCAAGATATGACCTTGCTTATACTCATCCGGGGTGCGCACATCCAGCACCATCGCGTTTTGATGGTTAATCAAACGGATAGCCTCTTGGGTATCGATGCTTGCGACTCCGCTCAAACCCGCGCCCACTAAATTGTTCAACAGCAGCCCCGACAGCACGACCAGCGTCGCGACCAGCACCCAATGATTCATCACAAAAGTTGATAGCTGTTCCATATTCCCACAATAGGGGCGTAGCGCCCGTCAAATTTAAGTGCGTGGAATTCTAACATAACGCCGCTTTTTCGACGCACCAAAAGGTGTTAAAATTGCCGCCGCTTTGGGTTTAAGCGCCTTGGCTGCAAAAGACCTCGCGCATCATACAGATCAAGCGCAAGGTGCGCGCATCGCCTACGCGGTAGTAAACCCGGTTGGCGTCTTTGCGCGAACTCAATATACCTTTGTCGCGGAGTATCGCCAGGTGTTGCGAGATATTGCTTTGCGAGGTGCCTACCCGGTCTACGATGTCCTGCACGCTGACCTCATGGTCGCCGAGGGTGCATAAGATTTTAAGTCGTAAGGGGTGCGACATGGCCTTGATAGACTGGGACGCGCGGTCTATGTCTTCGTCGGTGGTTATCAAATCGTCGTTCGAGGTCTTGGCCATAGGTGCATCCTAGTAAAATAGTGTGAAAACGCTCCGTGCAGGATCATAAATTGTATATAATTAAAACATAATACAATAATACTCTGTGGGAAAGGGTTTTAAATCATTTTTAATGACTTAGGCACGGATTTTTTTGCTTAAGCTTGGTCTAACCGCAGTAATCTTTAGGTATCGCTCAAACATCAACGTATGGCCAACCAACACCGACCTGTCGTACTTATCATACTGGATGGCTGGGGATATAGTGAATCCCCCGTCCATAATGCCATCTTATCTGCCCGCAAACCGATCTGGGATCGCGTGTGGCAGGCGCATCCCCATACCTTGCTTCGCGCATCTGAGGCGGCCGTCGGCCTGCCCAGCGGGCAGATGGGCAATTCCGAGGTGGGGCACCTGAATCTCGGTGCCGGGCGCGTGGTCTATCAGGAATTTACACGTGTCACACTGGCGATTAAAGACGGTTCTTTTTTTACCAACCGCTCCCTGACCGACGCGGTCGACCAAGCCATCGCGAATGATAAAGCGGTACATATCATGGGCTTGTTATCTCCTGGCGGGGTGCATAGTCACGAAGAACACATCCAGGCTATGATCGAACTGGCGGTGAAACGCGGCGCGAGCAAGGTCTATTTACACGCGTTTTTAGATGGCCGCGATACACCCCCCAAAAGCGCAACCGACTCGATTTTGGCCACCGAGGCGACGTTTAAACGGGTGGGCGGCGGTCGCTTTGCCTCCGTAATTGGGCGTTATTACGCGATGGATCGCGACCATCGTTGGCCGCGGATTAAGGCCGCCTATGACTTGATTACCACAGGTGTGGGCGACTATGTCGCACCCGATGCCGCGTCCGCGTTGGCGGCCGCATACGAACGTGGAGAGTCCGATGAGTTTGTAAAGGCCACCGCGATAGTGCCACACGGCACCGCGCCAGTGACCGTACAAGACGGCGATGCGATTATTTTCATGAATTTCCGCTCGGATCGCGCGCGCCAAATTACGCGCCCCTTTATCGAACCGACGTTTAACGCGTTTGAGCGTACCCAGGTGCCGCAGATCAGCACCTTTGTCAGCTTGACCGAATACAGTGAAGATTTCGAATCACAGGTGGCCTTTCCGGCGGCACGCTTGTCCAATGTGTTTGGCAGCTATATCGCGGGGATGGGGCTCCATCAATTACGCATTGCAGAGACCGAAAAATATGCCCACGTTACGTTTTTCTTCAATGGCGGTGAAGAACAGCCGTTTTTTGGAGAGGATCGAATCTTGGTCAACTCACCGAATGTGGCGACCTACGATCTGCAGCCGGAAATGAGTGCATACGAGGTCACAGACAAATTGGTCGCGGCCATCGAGGGCGGCGCCTACGACACTATTATATGTAATTACGCAAACCCCGATATGGTCGGTCACACCGGAAATTTAGCGGCGACCGTTAAGGCGATAGAGGCGCTGGATACCTGTCTAGGGCGGGTGCTCACGGCCTTGGAAAAGGTTGGTGGCGAGGCCCTGATTACCGCCGATCACGGCAACGCCGAGATGATGCGTAGTGAGGATGATAGCCAGGCGCACACCGCACATACGATTAATATGGTGCCGTTTGTTTATGTGGGACGCGCCGCGCGTATGGCGGCCACAGGCGCATTGTGCGACGTTGCGCCGACGATGCTCTACCTGATGGGGCTGCCCATCCCGAGTGAAATGAACGGGCGCCCGTTGTTGGAACTGACAGACACGCACGCATAGGTGGGTTCGGGGTGCGCCCCGCCAGATTACCGCGACTAAGGGTTAGGGACATCAATCGTCACACACACCGTTACCGTCAACTTTTATGGACATGGACGATCGTGGGTTGCGGCGTGTTCGCGGTGCCCTGCGCAGAAGCGGTAGACGGGCGTGCGGAGTTGGAGCTGCGTCAACAGCAATTGAAAGACCGTATCGGTCACATGCAGGCGGAACTTACGAAGAACGTCGCGACCCGCAACCATGTCGAGACGGAAGTGCGCGAAGCGGCGCGCGGCGTGGCGCGGACCGCGCGGCGTATCGATCAACTGCATCGCGCGGTGCGTCAGGCGGAGGCCCAGCAACGCACATTGGAGCAGCGCCGCGGCACGCTCAATGACAGCATCCGCCGCCAGCGTGAGCAGCTCGCGCAACAATTGCGCGCAGCCTATGTCACGGGTCGCGTAGACTATATTAAAGTGCTTTTTAATCAACAAGACCCGGCCAAGGCCGGACGCGTACTAAAGTATTTCGATTACTATCACGCCCATCGTGCGCGCCAGGTTGAGGCATTGCAAGCCGAAATCTTAGAGGTGAATGTCCTGGAAACGACCTTAGCACAACACAAGGACACCGTTACACGCCGCTTGACCGATCTGCAGCAGGAACGTACCGCGCTGGATCAACAATTGGAACATCGTCAGCAACTCCTGGTCAAATTTGATACGTCTGTCGCGGCGCAAGGACAGGCCCTTGTGCATGCGCGCGAGGACATCGCCCAGTTAGAGCGCCTATTGGCGAACCTCAGACTAGCCTTGGTCGCCAAACCAACCCCAGAAAACGTAACGCACCCGCCCATCGCGCAGGGCAAGGGACGTTTGAGTTGGCCGGTGTCCGGCCAGGTGCAAGCGGAATATGGTCGCCCACGTAATCAAGGCGGGTTAAAGTGGACCGGCATATTGATCGCGGCGCCGGAGGGGACGCCGGTACGCTGCGTGGCGGGCGGCCAAGTGGTGTTTGCAGATTGGATGCCGGGCTACGGGTTGGTGTTGATTGTTGATCATGGGCAAGGATTTCTGTCACTTTACGGCTATAATCATACCCTTGTGAAAGAGGCGGGGGATCGCGTAGAGGCCGACGAGACGATTGCGACGGTTGGGCGCGGTACCGCGATGGATACAACAGGGCTATACTTCGAAATTCGCCGCGATGGCAAGCCGACCGATCCGCGTGGGTGGTTGGCGTCGCGCGGACGGTGAGAAAACGGTTATAGAGTAGGCAGTCTAGCTATGGGTGCAAAGTATGGCAGGCTGGATGCAGTATAAACACGCAGTGCGCACTATGGGTGGACGCCATCGGGCCAAACCTGGTACGTCGTTCTCGTTGTGTGGCGGAATATCCGAGTAATCGGCCCTGTTACAGGGATGTCACGCCGCACGCAGGGCTAAGAGACGACGATCATAGACATTAACGGCCCGCTGGGGTCTGGAGTAGGCAATGAAATCGACAACGCGTTCGATACTGGTGTTATCCGTGGGGGTAGTGATCGGGGTC
>JAOUGF010000236.1 GCA_029857925.1 Gammaproteobacteria bacterium | reverse complement strand
TGAATTGTGAACACGGTGTGAGTTCGCGGCCGTGTGGAAAGTGTAGCGCCTGTACCGCGATCGACGAAGGCCGGTTCGTCGATATGTTAGAGGTCGATGCGGCCTCCCGCACCAAGGTCGAAGACACCCGTGAGTTGCTAGAGAATGTGCAATATCTGCCGAGTGCCGGGCGTTATAAAGTGTACCTCATCGACGAGGTGCACATGCTCAGTAATCATAGTTTCAACGCGTTGCTGAAGACGCTGGAAGAACCCCCGCCGCATGTCAAATTTTTGCTTGCAACGACTGACCCTCAAAAGTTGCCGGTCACGATCCTGTCGCGTTGTCTGCGCTTTAATCTAAAGGCCATTCCCGCCGCCGCGATCACCCAGCACCTACAGGCGATCCTAAACGCCGAGTCCATCGCGGGTGATCTTGCAGCGCTAAAACTCCTGGCGCGGGCGGCAGAAGGCAGTATGCGGGATGCGCTTAGCCTGTTGGATCAGGCGATTGCGTTTGGCGGCGGCCAGGTCGGCATCGACGCGGTTGGCAACATGCTAGGCACCTTGGATCGTACCCAGGTGCTGGAGATTTTAGAGGCCCTGGCGGCGCGCCAAGGGGGTAAGGTATTGGCCGTAGTGCAACACCTCGTCGAGATGGGGGTGGAGTGCGGCATGGTGTTGACCGAGTTGGTCGGCGCGCTGCACCAAATCGCCGTCGCGCAAGTCGTGCCGGAGGCGGCAGCGCCGGAGAACGATGCGCGTTGGCAGGCGTTGGCGGCAAATTTGTCGCCGGAAGACGTGCAGCTTTATTATCAAATTGGCGTGTTGGGGCGGCGTGATCTCCCGCATGCCCCGGACGCGCGCTCCGCATTGGAAATGACCCTGCTACGGATGTTGGCGTTTCAACCCGTCAGCAATGAGTGGGCGCCCTCAGTACAGGTGGCAACAACGCCATCGAGCGCGCCTGTCACACGCCCGCATAGCCCGGGGCCGCGTTCGGCGCCGCCCGCCAGTGTCGCCAAACAGGCTGCACCCTTGGCCAGTGTTGCGCCCCCTTTGGAGATGCTGCCCATCGCAGACGCGTTTAAACCCGTATATGCGGTGACGGCGGGTGAAGAACCGGAGTGGATGGATCTCATCACCGCACTTAACGTAAGCGGTATGGTGCGTGAACTGGCGCGCCAATGCACATGGCGGGGTCGCGAAGGCACACGCATACAGTTGGCGATCAAGCCGGGCCAGGCCAATGTGGCCACGGCGAATACCGTTGAGCGCCTGCAAAAGGCGTTGGCGGCATATTACAATAGCCCGATCAAGCTCGTGATAGAGACGTTGGATGACGGCGCAGAGACCCCGGCGCAGTGTGAAGAGCGCGAACGACGCGCGCGTCAGCAACAGGCTGAAGAGATAATACGCGCCGATCCGAATGTGCGTGCGATGCAAGAAATGCTTGGCGCGCGTATCGAGTCAGTGAGACCGGTGGGTAGCAAGGAAGAAAAGAAATAAACTAATTGATTGCGATTTGGGTGCAATATTAACTTGACAACGCAGGAGTAAAGACGATGCGCGGTGGTATCGGTGACTTAATGAAACAGGCGCAACAGATGCAAGCGAACTTGCAAAAGGCGCAGCAAGAAATCGCGAATATTGAGGTGACCGGCAATGCCGGCGGCAATATGGTCAGCATCGTTATGACCGGCAAACACGACGTCAAACGTGTGACGATCGATCCGAATCTGATGAAAGAAGATAAAGAGATGTTGGAAGATTTAATTGCCGCCGCGTTTAATGACGCCGTGCGCCAACTGGAACAAACCACGCAAAGCAAGATGTCGGCGTTGACCAGTGGGATGAACCTGCCACCCGGCTTTAAATTACCGTTTTAATCACATAGTGAGCCTACCGCTACTCACCCAATTGATTGAGGCCCTGCGCTGTTTGCCAGGTGTCGGGCCCAAATCCGCGCAACGCATGGCCTTTCATTTGTTGGAACGCAATCGCGAGGGTGCTGTGCATCTTGGTAAAGTATTGCAGGAGGCGATGCGTACCATCGGGCATTGCACGCGTTGCCGCACGTTCACTGAAAAGGATTTGTGTGAATTATGCGCCAGCCCGCGGCGTGACCCGACGTCATTGTGCGTGGTGGAGCACCCGCAAGATGTGTTGGCGGTGGAACAGGCCACGGGTTTTCGCGGGTTATATTTTGTATTGCACGGCCATTTATCACCGCTAGACGGCATCGGCCCGGAAGACCTCGGTTTGCATGAAATGATGCCGCGCTTGCAGCGTGACGGCGTGCGTGAAATCATCTTGGCGACGAATGTTACGATAGAAGGCGAAACCACGGCGCATTTTATCAGCGAAATGGTGCGCACCCAAGGCGTAGCGGTCACGCGGATCGCGCACGGTGTGCCGGTCGGCGGAGAGTTGGAATTTATCGATGCCGGAACGTTGGCGCGCGCATTTCAGGGGCGTCACGCGGTATGACATCCCGCGGGTTACAACAGCGGTTTTAGTGCGTGCCACACATTGTCCAAAACGCGCCCCTGCACGGCGGCCACCGGATGCAATTGATCGGCCTGAAAGGCGTTTTTATTATTTTCCAATCCCTGTAACAAAAACGGTACGAATGCGAGACGGTAACGCTGCGCAAGCTGTGTGTAAACCTTTTCAAACGCCCGTGTATAGTCTTGCCCATAATTCGGCGGCAGACGCATGCCCACCAACACCACGCGCGCCTTTTGTTTTTGGCACTGTGTTATGATTTGTTCCAGATTTTTTTTCATATCGGCCAACGAGAGCCCGCGCAATCCGTCGTTGGCGCCCAATGCGATCACCACGACAGTGGGCTGGTGGGTGCGTAGCGCCGCGGTGATACGCGATACGCCGCCGGCAGTGGTGTCACCGCTGATGCTGGCATTGATGACATGGTGTTTGATCGGAGATTGATTCAGGCGCAGTGCCAATAGGTGTACCCAGCCTTCATCGTCATGCAGGCCGTACCCCGCACTCAAGCTGTCGCCCACCACCAAGATTGTCGCCGCATACGCGGGTACGCACATCAGTCCTAAAACGAGTAGGGATAGGTAACGCATCATGAACAGTCAGGCTCCGATAGACGCGGTGGTGGAAGTCACAAACCTCTGCAAAAAGGCACAGAGTACAGAAGGCGATCTGCAAATTCTACAAGATATCTCCTTTGTTGTGCGTAAAGGTGAGACGCTGGCGATTATCGGCACCTCGGGCGCCGGAAAATCTACGTTGTTGGGCTTGCTTGCCGGGCTCGATGTGCCGAGCAGTGGCAGCGTGCGCATCCAAGGCCAAGAGATCTTTGCGCTCGATGAAGACGGTCGTGCGCGTGTGCGTGGTGAGCAGATGGGATTCGTGTTCCAGATGTTTCAGTTGTTGCCCGGTCTGACCGCGCTGGAAAATGTCATGTTGCCGTTGGAATTGGCGGGGCGCAGCAACACGCAGGCGATCGCGCGTGAGGTCTTACAACGCGTGGGGTTGGGTGCGCGCTTGCACCATTATCCTAAACAATTGTCGGGCGGCGAACAACAGCGCGTGGCGCTGGCGCGCGCATTTGCGCCGCGACCGGCGATCCTGTTGGCGGATGAACCCACGGGCAATTTAGATGCGCGTACGGGTGCGACCATCATTGACTTGTTGTTCGAACTGAACCGCGAACAGGGTACGACGTTGTTATTGGTCACGCACGATCCGCACCTGGCGCAACGTTGTGGTCGTAGCCTGCGTTTGGAGGCCGGGCGGCGTATCGACGAGTCATCGCAATGAAGGCGTCGGCAAAGGCCTGGCGGCTGGCATGGACGCTGTTGCGCCGCGATGCGCGCGCGGGTGAGCTGCGCGTGCTGGTGGCGGCCCTTACCGTGGCCGTCGGTGCGGTGGCGGCGGTCGGGTTTTTTACCGATAGGCTGGAACGCGCGCTCAGCTTGCAGGCCAACGAGTTATTGGGCGCGGATTTGGTACTGAACTCAGATCGGCCATTGTCGGCGGAATTGATCGCCAGCGCCCAGCGGGCGGGTTTGGCGACGGCCGAGGTATTAAGCTTCCCGAGCATGGTAATGGCCGATGGCCAAGCGCAATTGGCCAGTGTGAAGGCCGTGGGCGCAGCGTTTCCGTTGCGCGGCCAGATGCGCATCGCCGATGCGCCGTTTGCGCCGGAGCGCGTCGCTACACAATTGCCCCCGCTGGGCAGCGTATGGTTAGAACCGCGCTTGATGTCGGCGTTGACCAGTGGTGTAGGGAAAACGCTGCGTCTAGGCAGTGCCGACCTGCGCGTCGCCGCCGTATTAACTCAAGAACCCGGGCGGGGCGGTGATTTTTTCAGCATCGCGCCACAGGTATTATTAAACTTGGCGGACCTGCCAGCGACGCAGTTATTGCAACCAGCGAGTCGCGTCGAATACCGCCTGTTGATGGCCGGTGAGCCGCGCGCGGTCGGCAAGTATCGCAACGAACTGAGCCTCCGCCTGGGGCCTGGGCAAACCCTGCAAGGGGTGCAAGACGCGCGACCGGAGATACGTGCGGCATTGACGCGCGCCGGGCAGTTTTTAGGTTTGGCGGCGGTGACCAGCGTGATCCTGGCGGGCATCGCGATCGCGCTGGCGGCCCGGCGTTTCGTGCAGCGTCATCTCGATGCCTGCGC
>JAOUGF010000235.1 GCA_029857925.1 Gammaproteobacteria bacterium | reverse complement strand
AGCGGCGTCCCGCTCGTTTTTAGTGAGGTCTGCCATAATGTCGTTCAGATGAGAACTGACAATATGTTTTGCACCCCCGAGTGCGACCCTGAATGTATCTAAGCGCAGTACCGTGGATCCGCTTTCGATCTCTTGTTTCCACAATTTTGTCAATACTAGCTGTAAATAAGGCGTCTCGACCTTTAAATCCTTATCGCCACGCTTTACTGCGGCGCCTTCTTCACTTGTAGAAACGTCCTCACCGGAGGTGCTGACCTGGCGTAGTATCTCCTCTACCAACTTATTTTCAATTGAGATTGTATTGTGCAACGCAAAAAGTTGGTTGTATTGAGCTAGTGGTTTGCGAATGGCGTCCTCGGCCTCTTGTCGGTCGATAAATTCCATGCGCAGGTAATTGTCGAACAAATTGGGTATTAAGCCTTTGAATGCGTCCAGTTTCGCTAGAGCGTCTTCTCTTATTGAAAATAGAAAATTGACGGGTACACGAATATCCCGCGCGATAGCGGCCAATTCCTCGCCAAACCCGTCAAGCAAACCATCACTGGCATGATACTGAAAGTACTCCTCGAACTGATCGAAGATAATCAGTACATTGCCTCCTACCCGTTTTCCCGCCTGATGCAATAATGCGCGTAGTGAATGCGGGACTTCCTCTTCGATATCCGGCAAGAAATCTGTTGCAGTCACTAGCGCTTGGCGTCCAACTTGTGTCTCAAGCTGTTTATTTATTTCGGCAATAAGCGCCCGTGTCGGCTCGTCGCTCCAGCTACGAAACACCAAAGCGAGGAATTCCGGCTCCCTCGTTTCTTCCAGGTTTCGCTGCATTAGCCTGTGTAATTGGGGCATTACGCCAGCTTGCAGCACGGAGCTTTTTCCTACCGCACTCGCGCCGTAAAGCAACGTCAAGCGGGAAGCCAGCAAATTCGAGGTAATGATTTGTTGTTCGGCCTCTCTTCCAAAGAAAAAAGGGGCGTCTTCCTCTTCGTAAGGCATTAGACCCTTGTAGGGACACGCAATTGCATGTGTAATCACAGCACCTCTTCCTTGATAGGTAAATCTTGCAGTTGCATTTCTAGCAATTGCACATAGTTGAGGAGATCCACCTCAAGAATCTCCACCTCTTTTTTAGCCCAAAACTTTCGGTCAAGCTCCTCAGGGTCCCGCTGAATCGCCCAGGAATGATAACTGAGCTTTTGGTCCCCCCAAAGACGGCGCAAAATCACCCTTAAATTCCAGTCACGAAGGCCGTACCCCAAAAATAGAAAATGACTTCTGCGCAGTTTTCGTACGATTGTGACGGGCAATAGATTCGAGATATCGGTGTTTGTTAAATAGTCGATATAGTGATCTTCCGTAATGACATAGCTGTCCTCTTCGGCATGAACCTTTTTTCTTCGCACCGCGCCATGTAATTTCAGAACGATAGGCCGTTCCAGATTTTCGTACTCATCCAGAATAATTCCCCGGTATTCGTTCGGTTTTTGTACGATCACCTCATCGCCGTTAGGCTTTAAGTGAACGAATTTTCCGGCATTTGCTCCGCTTGCCAAGTAGGAAACCAAGTCTATTTGCTGGCCTGCGTCTGCAAAGGCCCGTTCCATTAGATCATCGTAATTCGTGGTTATGATCAACTGGTGGCGAGGTTCATAGCCTTTCTGTCGGATAACGACCGATATGTTCGCAAAGAACCGGTGGACGCTGGTTTGGGGATAATCTCGATCGAAGACGCGGTGTAGTTCATCATACAGAGGGCCGGAACCGCTGAAAAGGTCCACAAATTCGGAGACGCGCGGTAATTCGCGGGTATCTTTGGCCGGATAGCTGAAATTTTCCGCGAGAAACGTTGACAGCTCTGCACCGCTCGGTAAATATTTATTTTGGTCTTGGCGCCAGTCCAAATTAGGTGGTCGGTCACATAAATTCACGCCTGCGCCGAAAAAAGGCACCACACGCCCTCTGATCATTTCGCTGATCAAAAGTTTACAGTGCAACTCTAGTATGCTTGGCATTTCCGTATACCCGGTCTGGCCCTGTCTATTGAATATACCACAAACCGAATTTCTTGCGCATACTCAATTGACCCAGCAAAACATTCAACTGTTATCACATTCGGGATAGCACTTCGTGGAAGCGGGGGTGGTCACTTATTTTTCGTCGCCCATCAATGCTAAAAATGCAAAAACTAAAGGGATGTTGCGCAGGATGGGGCATGTTTCGTTACAAATATGCTGCGTTCATTGCGCTGCTCTTGTCGCGCAGGAATTGTTTATTGATGTGTCATTTTTACCTTAATGACGATTCTGGCGCGACCGCGCTCACTCGCTTTTTCTTACATTTATGTGCGCGCGAAACACGTGGAATTGTGGGGCACGTGGTTGGTGGGTGCGCCGAACGCTGGGTTTTGCATCGACAGCAAAATCTACGTCGCGGTGGCCGCAGACAGTAATGTGACGGCATTTATAACGACGCGCCCGCCATCTTGCCCAATACCGACGGCGATGGTCTGTGCAGCGTCTCGGATTTAAAGACGTTTGGTGTCGCGTAAAACATCGCGAAGGCAAGCTTTTTTTATCAATCCGGAAATTGAAATACGTGTGCATCGTTTTGCAAATTACTGGCACTGTGATGCGCGTTATTTTTATTTTTTTTTTCGAGCAATGTAATCGTTTCGCGCTATTCAGCTCACCATTGACGTCGGTATAATGACCCCTATGCGCCGAAAGGGGTGGGGCGTGCCAACCTTAAAATATTGTTAATCCATGCTTGCCTGCAAAATATATATCCTCTAAGCATTCACCTAATATTTCAAAATTGGACTTGATTTAAATTCATGTTCTTATAGTATTAAATATAGGGCATCGCCGCATGGATGGATGTCGTTATAACGGGCGCAACGTTTTTGAGCCGGACGCCTACGGTGTGGATGATGCTTGGCGCAGTGTATTTTTATTGCGCATAAAATAACAGTCGCAAGAACGTATCGCTTAAAACTAGGATCATTGGGGATTGGGGTTGACGATGTTGAAAACCGTGTCGTCTTTTTAGTTGCCTTTAGTTTTGCAAAAAAATCAGGCGCTTCGCGTGTGCGGAGTGCGGTGAGTCTTTTTGCGCCCGATTTTCCTCCTTTGGCGCGCGTTACCCGCGACAACGTATGTCACTAAACCCAAATGGAGGAAAACATGGTATTTACACGCAAGTCGTTTTTAAATTTCGCAATCGGCATGGCGCTGTGCGCGCCTGCGCTCACCTATGCCGTGACCGTGCCTGCGGATGCACGCGTGTTAGGTCTGGATGCGCTGTCTACCGTACCCATTCCCGAACCGCCCAACCTCGCGACCTATGTGCGCGACAAAAATGCGGCCATCGCATTGGGTAAGGCGTTGTTCTGGGATCAGCAAGTCGGTAGCGACGGTCAGGCGTGCGCGAGCTGCCACTTTCATGCGGGCGCAGACAATCGCAAGAAAAATCAATTGAGCCCCGGTGTGGCGCGTGTGATTAATCCTACCCGCGCCGAGAATAGCGATACCACGTTCGGCGACGCGGCAGGCCTTAATGCATCGGGCGTGCGTTCCGGCGCGAATAGCGTACTAAACGCTGCGGATTTTCCGTCCCACAAGTTGACGGACCCGCTGGATCGTAATTCCGCCGTGTTGTTCGACACCAACGATGTCGTGTCTTCGCAAGGCACATTCGGGAATGCCTTTGTCGCCTCCGGCGCGGCCACAACCACCAACGATACGTGTACCGCGTTGACGAGTGCTTCGTTCCACGTCAACAACGTGCGCACACGCAAGGTCGAGCCGCGCAATACACCGACGACGATCAATGCGGTATTCAATTTTCGCAACTTTTGGGACGGTCGCGCCAACAACATATTCAATGGATTAAATCCATTGGGTAAACGCGGCAATCTGCCGACCGCCACCGATGCCAATCCTGGCGTGTTGGTGATGGACGCTCGCGGTCGTGTGCGTACCGTGGCCATCGAAATCGCCAACGCCAGCTTGGCCTCGCAGGCCGTGGGACCGGCGTTGTCGGACTTTGAAATGAGCTGCGCGGGCCGCACCTTTGTCGATCTGGGCAGAAAGCTTTTAAATCGCCGCGCGCTGGCATTCCAGGCCGTGTCGAGCACCGACAGCGTATTGTCCGGCATGCGTAACACCACCACCGGGCTCGGTTTGACGCCGCGTTATCGCACACTGGTGCAACGCGCGTTTCAACCGGCGTATTGGGGCGATGAAAACGGCAGATATACCGCGACCGGCGATCGTTTGCCACCCCGGACGCCCGGCGGATATAACCAAATGGAGGTCAATTTTTCGCTGTTCTGGGGCCTCGCGATCCAACTTTATGAAGCCACGCTGGTATCCGGGCAGTCGCCTTTCGACCAATGGATGGAGGGCAACCCCGCCGCCGCATTCGGGCCAGACGAGTTGGCCGGTCTGAACGTGTTCGTCGCGCAAGGCAATTGCGTGATCTGTCATGCGGGCGCCGAATTCACCACGGCGTCGGTGCGCGCGGTATTGGGCCTGTTACCAGTGACACCGTTAGACCCCGTCGCGCCCGGCGCGATCGAGCGCATGCCGATGATCGATACCTTGCCGTCGGTGTATGACACTGGGTTTTACAATATCGGTGCACGCCCCAC
>JAOUGF010000234.1 GCA_029857925.1 Gammaproteobacteria bacterium | reverse complement strand
CGCGCCATTTTCGCGACCTCGCCATTCGCTGCGCGATCCGACGCCCCGCGGCCGAGCAGGATCAAGCCCGTGCTGCGCGGGTCGGGCATGTCTAAGCTTAGCATGGCCTGCTGCAAACGGCGGCGCAAGACCGCCAAGATAGATTCGCTGGCCGCCAAGTGGCGCGCGTACACAAAATCGGTGTGCGGAAAGTGTTGGCGGGCATGCGCGATGTGCGCGGGCACCTCCATTTTGACATGTCCGGCGGCGTTGAGGATCAATGGCACCGCAATGACGCGTTTGGATTTTTGCGCCGCGCGCTGCAAACCTTCTGGCACTAAGATATTGGAAAATTCGATGAAACATACGTCGATGTCCCAGTCGGGGCGACGTGCGCGCAATTGCTCGCCGAATTGCAAAATCTCGATATTGCCCGCCGTATGGCGCGACCCGTGGCCGATCAATAAAATGGTTTCGTTCATAGAGGTTCCTCGGTCGCGGCGGGTTTTTCCGCCTTGCGAAAACGGTGGCTAAACGTGGCGTCATAGAGTTTAGAGCGCGCCAAGGTCTCCCAGGTGCGCGCGCCCAACGTGGGGCCGGTGATGATCATCGCTTGGCTGTTAATGCGCGCGGCTTTACAGCGCTCGCGGATGTCGGCTAGTGTGCCGCGTATGATTTGTTCCTCACCCGGCCATGAGGCCTTGTGCACGACAATGATGGGCGTTTCCAACGGCCATCCCGCGGCGAGCAGATCCGCCTTCACTTTATGCAATAAGGTGATCGACAAAAATAGACACAAGGTGCTGCGATGACGCGCCAGGTCGGTCAGGGATTCACCGTCGGGCATAGGCGTGCGACCTTCGACGCGCGTTAAGATCACCGTTTGTGTGACCTCAGGCAACGTCAACGATTCCACCGCTGCTGCCGCCGCCGCAAATGCGGAGGAAACGCCCGGCACCACCTCGACTTCAATTTGCGCCGCATCCAAGGCCTGCACCATTTCGATCAACGCGCCGTATAACGACGGGTCGCCGGTTTGCAAACGTACTACGGTCGCGTCTTTAGTCGCGCGCGCAATCAACCACGCGTTGATCTCTTCCAAGGTCATGTCCTTGGAATCCGCGATCTCGCAGTCCGTCGGCGCCCAACGCAGCGCCGCCTCGGCGACCAATGAGCCCGCATACAAAATCGCGTCGGCGCGCGCAATCAAATTGCGCCCCTTCACTGTAATTAAATCGGGGTCACCCGGCCCCGCGCCGACAAACCAAACCTTTTGCATAGGTGTCTAATTTGCAACCGGCGTGAGCGCGAACCAACGTTGCACCCAAGCGCGATGCCGTTGAGTTTGCAACGCGCGCACGGTGACATAGGTAAATACGGGTTCTATCATCACCACCGCGACATACGACGCGGCAAAACTCGCCCATGCGGAAAAGGGTGTGGAGACCTCAGACACCGCCAACCAAAAGCCGACCATCACGGTGACACCGCTGTAATACAGCGCATCCAAGCGCAACACCTGCGGCACGCGCGCGCGTTGCAACGCGTTTTGTGTGAACAGTGTGCGGCCTTGCGTATAGTGCAGGGCGGCCAACGGCACGATCAATGACAACGAGTTCACCGCCAAATGCGCCAAATCCCACGGCTCAAAGATCAAACCCTGTAATAATAATCCGGCGACAAAACCGAACACCGTCGGCAAAAAACCCAGCAATAAATAGATCGGCATCGCGCCGACGAAATGCAATTCCGACGGGCCGACCGCGATGTGGAAACTCTGCATAAACAGGCTGAAAAATATCGCCGCGATCGCAGTGCGCACCCACAATGTGGGGTTAGATACGAATTGGCGCAGATAAGGCGTTAACACCCCTAACAGCGCGCCATTCGCCAGCATGACTTTCAATTGATTCAAGATTCCCGGTTCGATGTGCATGCGTTTGCTCCTTTAGTTTAAAAGTCAGGGGGTGAAAAGTTGTGCTATGGCCGTCGGATTCGATGGAAAATACCAATGCATATACGACGCGCATAATCGGCGGTCGCGCCACACGCCCTCGGCTTTGCCGGTGCTGCGTTGCGGAACACTCCAGTGCGCAGGCGTGGGCATCGCCTCGACTTGCGAATAATGGAAGGTATGGCCGCGCAATTCGCCTTCCGGCAGTGACGCATGGTGTAGGCCTAAATTGCTCAAGCGCGTGGCCATGCGCGCGGTGCCGGGTAACAGACCGGTCATCGCGCCGACGACGCCGTCGCTATTAATCGTTTCCGATAAGAGATACATCATGCCGCCGCATTCGGCGACGATCGGTTTGCCGGATGTGTGATGTAGACGTAATGCATCTTTCATCGTGGCATTCGCCGCGAGTTTCGCGAGGTGCAATTCGGGATAGCCGCCGGGCAAATATAGCGCATCCACGTCTGGCGGCCGTGCATCGTGCAACGGAGAAAAAAATTCGAGATGCGCGCCCAAGTCGCTCAATATATCCAGATTCGCGTGATAGATAAATGAAAACGCCTCGTCACGCGCAACGCCGATGCGCACGCCCTGCAAACGCGTGGGAAGGATTGCGCGGGGTGGCGCAGTAAAATTTACACTCGGTGGCAGTTCCGCAAGGGCGGTGTCGCCTATCAATTCCGCCATGCGCGTAATGCGTTGCTCGATGTCGGCGATTTCCGTCGCCGCGACCAAGCCCAGGTGACGGCGTGGCAGCTCTGCCTCCGGGGTGCGCGGTAATGCGCCCAAAAACTGCGGCGTGCGGTGTGCGACCAATTGGCGGTGATTGGCGCTGCCGACGCGATTGGCGAGTACGCCGTGCACGCGGATTTCGGGGTTGAAGTGCGTCAAGCCATGCGCGATCGCCGCAAAGGTCTGGCCCATGCCGGAGGTGTCGACGACCAACGCGACCGGCAGGCCAAAACGCATGGCCAGATCGGCACTTGAAGGTTCGCCGTCGAACAGGCCCATCACACCCTCGACCAAGATCAGATCGGCCTCTTCGGCAGCCGCATATAATAGCGCCTGACAGTGCGCGAGGCCGCCCAGCCATAAATCGAGTTGATAGACGGGTGCGCCACTGGCGACTTCAAGGATTTTCGGATCGAGAAAATCGGGGCCGGTCTTGAACACCCGCACGCGTCGCCCTTGCTTGCGATGCCAACGCGCCAAGGCCGCCGTCACCGTCGTCTTGCCTTGGCCGGACGCTGGGGCGGAAATAAACAAGGCGGGGCAGCCGCGTGTGCTCACCTAGGGGTCACCATATACAGACATAGAAAAGAAAAGGGCGAACAAAGACACGGCAGACCGCGCCGGTATCGCCCACCGCAATACCAAAACACTCGTGGATCAGGCCGGTCTCCGGGCTCGCAGGCGGGGGATAAATTCCCTGGCCCCGCGCCTTCCCATGTCGAAACACAGTGGCCTATTGCGGGGACATGCGCTTGCTTACCGTTGCGGGGGCAGCACCGGAATGGCGTGCGGATAGACTCGCGCGTGCACCGGTTTCTCGTTTCACCCCCGTAAGGCGGAACACCGCGGGGGCACCTGACACAACAAGTGTATAGCCTAAGCGGCAGGGCACGTGAAGTCAACCGCGATAAGGCCGTATAAGATTTAGGGGGAAAAGACCTTGCATGTCTTCGGAAATAGGCTAGGATCAAAGAGTAGCCTTTGGTTTGCGGTCCTAGGCTAACGTCTGTTTTGTGCAAAACATACCCGCAAGGGAAGGAGGTCGTAATGGAAATGGCAGCGATTATCTATATCTCGTTGTTTGCGTTAATGGTGGCAGCAATGTTGGGTGAAACCCGCAGTTAACCCTTTGTAAATACACTGAAAGTTTTGCACCCCGCGCTAGCGGGGTTTTTTTTAGACTTATTTTAAGTTGCGCTTCATCTATGCTGGTTACAAGGGGTCGTTTATCATTGCCCTTGTCAGGCGTGGGATCGGGCGGGCGCGGAATTTTTTGCGGGGTACAGGGTCTTGAAAGACTATCTTAAATGCGTTGTTGTTGGTGCAGTTCAGTCGCATATAGCGTTTTATTGAAAATATATTGGCGTGGGGATAACGCGCAGTGATCATAATTTCCATCAGAAGTTTATTTGGCCGATTTGCGACGGCGATACTTGCCAGCATCTTGGTAACGCTATTTATTGCGTGTGGCGCGGGTTCAACGGCACAGGCGGTGCGTCCTAGCAGCGGGTCGGTGAGCGGTTACGTCGTTGACGGTCCGATTCGTGGTGGGTCGGTTCAAATATACAGTTTTGAAGGCGGTGAAAAAGGTCTGTTGCTCGGCAGTGCCAAGACCAATGACGTGGGCTATTTTGTCGTACCCGCCCTGCGTCGAAGCACCGAAACGCCGATACTCGTGGAAGTGACGTCGGGTGTATACGATGAAGACATTGCCAGCGCCGCCAAAAAACTCAATAAGGCCGATAAACTCAATTTCGGTCGCGTCAGCTTGGGCAGCACAGACAAATTGACTGCGTTGGGATTTTTCTCACCTGCTACCGCTATAACGATCAATGTGACTCCATACACCTACATCGCCACCGGCTTGGCGGAATATTACATCAGCCTAGGCACTGCGGTATCGCAGGCAATTATGAACGCAAACACCGCCATTTCACGTCTGCTGGGACATGGCATAGACATCCTCGCGACGCGTCCGCGGGGTGTTATCGACGCCGAAC
>JAOUGF010000233.1 GCA_029857925.1 Gammaproteobacteria bacterium | reverse complement strand
CGACGCTGCGTTTCACTGCGGAATCTTACGGCCCTGCGATCAAAAAACCGCACGAGACGGCGGAGGCGGTGTTTGAATTCACACTCGAACGCCTGCGCGCCTATTATCAAGACAGCGGCGTGCGCCCCGACAGTTTCGACGCGGTGATGGCGGTGCGCCCGGTCAGCCCGCGCGACTTCGCGCTGCGCATCCAGGCCGTCGAAGAATTCCGTCGTCTGCCGGAGGCCGAGAGCTTGGCCGCAGCGAACAAACGTATACGCAATATCTTGCGCCAGGCCGAAGTGACGACTGCGCCAGCGGTCAATGCCGCGTTGTTGAAAGAACCGGCGGAACTCGCGCTGCATCAACAAATCGAGGCGTTGCGCAAGACCACCGCGCCGTTGATTAAACAGCGTCGTTATACCGACGCGATGAAACAATTCGCCGCGCTAAAAGCGCCGGTCGATGCGTTTTTCGACGCGGTGATGGTGATGGCGGACGACGCCAAACTCAAAAATACGCGTTTGGGATTATTGGCGGGTCTGGCGGATATGCTGGGCGAGGTCGCGGAGATTGCGCGTTTGCAGGGGGCGTAGCGTAGCGGCAGATTGAACCGCAGTCCGCGTTGGTTACGCCGACGCGGTTCTATCACCTACTATCGATCATAAAAACATTAAGTATAACAATGGTATAGACGCGACAAGGAACCCTTAATTTGCATCTGGTCAAATAGTGGGGATGCATATAAAGCGATCGGGTGAATAACATGCGTACAATCGTGGCGATAGGGTTAGTCGGTTTGTTGGGGGTAAGCGGCGCGGCGCACGCGGCGGCGCCGTATTACGCGTATGTGAGCCTCAAACAAAATATCGACTGCTCCAACACGTCGAATTGCACGGACACGCTGATCCGCATACTTAACCCGATACAAAAAACAGTAGCCGCCGAATTGGCGACCACCAACCCGATAGCGACGCTACTCAACACCAGCGGCAGCAAACTCGTTATCGCAAAGCGCTCCGTCGATGGCAATAATAGCGTTTTTCTGGACGTCATGGACACCGCCACGTTGAAGATTATGCCCGTCGCGCAGCGTACCAGCGCCTATTGTCGCAGCGCCTCTACGGTGGCTATCGCCACTATCGACGGTCTAGATACTGCGATCGTCCCTTGCGCAGAGGGTCTCACACTTTATCCTATCGACAAGGCGTACCCCGATGGCACGGGTACGCGTGTCGTGATCCCCAGTGCCAAGACGTTTTACTACAGCCACGCGCTGTCCGTCAGCAGTGATAATCAATGGCTGTTTGGTGTCGGCGTTGCGACAACCAGCACCGGCACTTCTACCTTGGGCGTGTCTGCAATCAAATTGCAGGACCTCGCGCTGGCGATCAAGGCGACGGAGGCCGCGCCGACGACGTTAGACTCGCTGGTTTCCGTCGGGTTAGATCCACGTTCGGCGACGATTTTAGGTGATACGGCGGCGATGGCCGTGCTCAAAGACCCCGCCACCGCAAACAAATATTCCATCGTCGCGGCCTCTAAACAAGACGGGAATCAGCCCGGCAAGGCCTATCTTGTGCAACTCCACACCTCTGCGGCAACTGCCACACCCACGTTGACGAAGCAATTGAACATCAAATTATATAATAACGGCACGGATGATCTTACGTTGGTCGATCCGCGTGCAATAACCATTTTCCCTAGCAATTTTTCTGTTTATATCGTGGACTACGGTAACGCAAACACCGGCCCGGATACACCGTATCGCAATGGCACATTGTCGCGATTTGAGATTTCACAAACGACCAGTGGGATCTATAATACCAGCGTGGTGTCCACGAACCTCGCCCAAGACGTGCCGGGGCGTGCGACAAAAGAGGGCTATGCGGAAGTGCACCCCGTCAACCTGGGTGTCAGCCCGGACGGCGGGGTTTTGTATCTATTAGAAACGCAATGGAACCGGAAATCTCCACCGTATTCTGGCACCTACCTGCGTCGCTATGCGTTAGACCGTAACAACGGCCTCGTCCTTCCGTCGGAATTTTTGGCCGTGAATCAAGCGAACGCCAACGCCTCCGGTACACTGATCGGCCCCGAGTGCGACAATTGTTATCTGCCGCCGCGCGTCGCCACCCCGAAATCACGCAACCGACCCGCCGCAGTGACGACAACCGATATCGCGCTGTTATTGACGATGCTGGGCATCGTTGCGTATGGAAGGCGCCGCGCATTGCGTGTAACGCGGCGCGACTAAAACGCGTCTACTTTCTCGCCAGATACATCACACCGTCCATCTCCACCACCGCGCCGCGCGGCAATGCCGCCACGCCGACCGCTGCGCGCGCGGGATAGGGCTCGACAAAATACGTCGCCATGATTTCGTTGACGACCGGGAAATGCGTTAGATCGGTTAAATACACGTTGAGCTTCACCACGTCCGCCAACGACCCGCCTGCGGCCTCGGCAACCGCTTTGAGATTGTCGAATACGCGACGGATTTGCGCGCGGATATCGTCGTTGCCGACCATTTCCATCGTCGCCGGATCGAGCGCGATTTGACCGGACAAATACACGGTGTCACCCGCGACGATGGCCTGCGAATAGGTGCCGATGGCGCGCGGCGCTTGGGCGCTGTGGATGGCCTTCTTAGTCATGTCATCTCCTATCAGTTTTTGGTACGAATGATTTTGGACACGGCCTCCAACGCGCGCACGCCGCGTAGGATCTTGGCCAAGTGCACGCGGTCGCGCACGTCTATCGTGAAATCGATATCGCTATAACGTTCGTCGCGATCCGTTACCAGCACGTTTTCGATATTGGCCTCGTTTTCGGCGATCTTGGCGGCGACCTCGGCGAGTACGCCGCGTTGGTTTTTGACCTCAACACGTATTTCCACCGGGAAGGTCGCCTTGATATCCTTCGCCCATTGCACCTCCACCCATTTTTCGGCGTGTTTGCGCGCATCGGCGATGTTTTTGCACGTCGTGGTATGCACCACGATGCCGCGCCCGGAGGTCACGCTGCCAACGATACGATCGCCGGGCACCGGCCTGCAACATTTCGCATAACTGACGACGATACCCTCCGTGCCGGTGATCGCCAACGGCGTGCTGCCGGCTTTTTCGCCGCGCAACCACGCGGGGGCATAGCGCGTGAAGACATTTTTTAGCTTCACCGTACGTTTGCCGTCACCTTTTTCTTGTTGTTCCGCGTCGCTGATAATCGCGGCGAATTGTTTGGCGACCAACGGCGCGATGCGGTTGCCGAATCCGATCTCACCCAACAGGTTTTGTACGTCCTTCACCTTTAACTCCGTCACCACGCGTGCGAGGTATTCGCTGGGGATTTGTTCAAAGGTGAGCGAATGGGCACTCAACGCGCGTTCCAATAAACGTTGCCCCAACGCGATGGCCTCGTCCTGGTGCAGGCTTTTCAGGTGGCTGCGGATACTACTGCGCGCCTTGCCGGTCACCACAAAATTAAGCCAGGTCGGATTGGGTTTGGCGCCAGGCGCGGTGATCACTTCGACGGTTTGGCCGTTTTGCAACGGCGTGTTGAGCGGTACAATGCGCCTGTCCACCTTCGCCGACACCAGGCTGTTGCCCAGTTCACTGTGCACCGCATACGCGAAATCCACCGCCGTCGCGCCGCGCGGCAGCTCTTTGATCGCGCCCTTGGGCGTAAACACGAACACACCGTCCGGGTATAAATCTATCTTTACGTTTTCTAAAAACTCCATCGAGGTGCCGGTATTTTTTTGTAACTCTAACAAACCGCGCAACCACTCGCGGGTGCGCGTGTTTTGTGGCATGCCGACATCGTCGCCGGTTTTGTATAACCAATGCGACGCGATCCCAGCCTCGGCGACCTTATGCATTTCCTCGGTGCGGATTTGCACCTCGATCGGCAGGCCCATCGGGCCCAGCAGCACGCTATGCAAGGATTGATAGCCGTTGGCCTTGGGCAGCGCGATATAGTCTTTAAAACGGCCCGGCATCGGTTTGTAAAGGTTGTGCACCGCGCCTAACACGCGGTAACAGGTATCCACCTTGTCTACAACGATACGAAACGCGTACACGTCCATCACATCGGCGACGGACAGGTGCTTGTTACGCATCTTTTGATAGATGCTGTACAGGTGTTTTTCGCGGCCCGAAATGCCCGCGGTGATGCCTTCGTTCGACAGGCGTTCGCGCAACGTGAGCTCGATCTTCTGCACCAACTCCTTGCGATTGCCGCGCGCCTTTTTTATCGCCTCTTGCAGTATGCGCGAACGCATCGGATACAACGCGCTGAACCCGAGGTCTTGCAATTCCACGCGCAACGAATTCATGCCCAGCCGATTGGCGATGGGCACATAGATATCCAAGGTCTCGCGCGCGATACGGCGGCGTTTATTGGGCGGAAGCACGCCCAGCGTGCGCATATTGTGCAGGCGATCGGCGAGTTTAATGATAATGACGCGGATGTCATTGGCCATCGCCAAGACCATTTTGCGGAAATTTTCCGCCTGCGCCTCGGCGCGGGATTCGAATTCGATTTGGGTCAGTTTGCTGACGCCATCCACCAAGTCCGCGACTTCGCTGCCAAAATCTTTTGCGAGTTGGTCTTTGCGTGTGGGGGTGTCTTCGATCACATCGTGCAGGATCGCCGCCATCAGGCTTTTATAATCCATACGCAGGTCGGCCAGCAGATGC
>JAOUGF010000232.1 GCA_029857925.1 Gammaproteobacteria bacterium | reverse complement strand
CTCGCAGATTGTCTGGATACTTCCTGCGCAATGGGGACTGCGGCGCGCCGACATTGCACAGCACCCGGATTTTGGATGGCCGTTTCAAGATTTGGTCGCAAGCAGCGATGTGGTAGTGACTAAGCCCGGTTACGGGAGCATCGCCGAAGCAGTTTGTAATGGCGTGCCGTTGATTTTAGCACCACGCGGAGATTGGCCGGAAGAGCCTTTTTTAATGGATTGGTTGAAAGAACTAAATGCGGCTCAATTTATTGATAAATCGCAGTTTATGACGGGTCAAATGGTGCCTGAAGTGTTGGCTAGCGTACGGCCTGCGCGGGCGGTGGAACCTACGGGTGTAGAGGAAGCGGCGAATTTACTTTTACCTTTTTTAGTTTAGGTTGTGCGGCGAACCCCTGATCTTGGTGGGTGCTATATTAAAAGCGAAGCGTAATGCCTGCTCGTCCAAGGAGTGATAAACACGTCTATGCGCTCGTCGTGCGATGGAATGGGTGGGTTCGCTCAATAATCGTTGCGAGCCAATGAACAAAGTATACTCTGTCTCTGCGGAAATCTTTTAAGCCGGGATTTTTACGCCAAAAAGGGCGCATTTTATGGAATTTAACCGATGTTACGCGTTACAAATACGATAGCGATCCCGCTACAGGAAATCGAGTTTACGGCAATTCGTGCACAGGGTTCCGGCGGCCAAAATGTCAATAAGGTATCGAATGCGGTACATATACGCTTTGATATTAACGCGTCTTCGTTGCCAGAACACTATAAAGAACGATTGTTGGCGTATAGCGATGCGCGTATCACGCAGGACGGAATGATATTGATTAAGGCCCAGCGTTACCGTAGTTTAGAACAAAATCGCGAAGACGCGCTGGTCAGATTAGTCGAACTCATAAAACGCGCCACCCACGTGCAAAAAAAACGTACCGCAACCAAACCGACAAAGGCGTCCAAACAAAAGCGTTTGGACACGAAGGAGCGGCGCGCGCGCATCAAATCAGATCGCGGGCGAGTGCGTTCGGAGGACGGTTAGAAGAACCGGTCAAGCGCGGCGCTATACTTAGGCACACTGGAATCGTTTGTAACAGAGGCACTTATGCAAGATCGGATTACTGAATTAGAAACCAAACTTGCGTTTCAGGAAGACACGTTGCAAGCGTTGAACGATATCGTTACGCGTCAGCAGGCGGAACTCTATCAGTTGCGTAAAGAAATCAGCGCCTTACATGAACAACTGCGTGCAATGACGCCCTCAATGATCGCGACCCAAGCGGAGGAAACGCCGCCACCGCATTACTGATGCGTTACCACATTAAATGTTTGCGCGCTGCGTAGTGTCCTATCCAAAATATCATTGAGCAACTCATTTGTTTTGAGAGACTCGTCCTCGATAAAAAACAGGCTGTTACGTACGTATAGGCTGGCGTAGCCGTGGATGCTGGACCACAAAAAAATCGACAGGTGCATGGGATTTTGCGTGGTATCGATTTGGCCAGCGTGTTGGGCGGCAATCACGTGTTCTACAAACACTCCCAAGGCCTCCAGGCTCACTTCGCATGCCGCGCTTTGCGCAGGATCGAAGCGCCAATAATCGCCAAACATGCAACGGAAGTGCTCGGAATATTCACGGGCGAATCGAAAATATTGTTCACCGCAAAAGCGCACGCGCGCCAGCGCGTCTTCCGGATGTTGTCGTGCGGCATCCAGTAACATCGCCTTTAGCGTCTTAAATCCTAATTCCGCAATCGCCGCGTAGAGGTCTTCCTTGCTTTGGAAATGACGATAGGGGGCCGCCTGGCTGACACCAGAGCGGCGCGCCACCTCACGCAAACTCATCCCCTCAGGCCCTTCTTCGCGCAGAATTTCTAGGCCCTTTTCAATAAGGGTCTCACGTAGATTCCCGTGGTGATAGGCGATCGTCGCTTTCTTGGAGGAAGATTTAGTCACGTAAGGTTGTCCTTTCGTATATAACACATGCTATCACAAAATAGCCCTTATATCAATAATGTTGACGATGTCATCATTTAATGTAATCATTGTTAACACGAGGATATGCTCGTGGGTGTAGAGGAAGAATAATGCAAGCGTATATGCGTATGGTAATAAAAGTGCGCTGGTGGATTATTGCCGTGGGTTTGGCGTTGACCGTGGTCGCACTGTTTCAATTTAAGCACTTGAATATCATCGTAGATCCTGACGCGGCGTTGCCCAAGAGCCATCCCTTAGTCAAGACCTCGATGGAATTGGACCGACTGTTTGGCAATAAATTTTTATACGTTGTGGGTATCACCCCAAAAAACGGGGACATCTATCAACGTGACATATTGATCAAAGTACAGTTGATGACGCGTGAAATTCTGCGCCTACCGGGGGTAGTGAAATCCAATACCAATAGTTTGGCGACCCGCAAGATGAAAAACATCAGTGGCGATGCGGAGGGCATGGTAGTGCGCCCCTTGATGGAAAGCGTGCCTGATACCCCGGAAGCGATGGCGCAACTGAGGGCCGGGATCGCGTCCAATCCCGCGTATGAAAATGTATTGGTTTCCAAAAACGGAAAAACGGTGTTGATCGTAGCCGAATTCGCAAAAATCCCCGGTGGATTCCATGCGGTAGACAAAAATGTGCGTAGCGTAATTGATCATCATCGAGATGCCACGGTCGATATAGAAGCCGGAGGAACGCCGGTGATATTATCGTTGCTGGAACAATTTTCTGAACGTATGGGCCTTTTATTCCCTTTGGCGTTGATATTGATTGCGTTGGTGCTGTATGTGGCGTTTGGCACCTTGCAGGCGATGTTTTTACCCTTGGTTACGGCATTGATTGCGGTGATTTGGTCATTGGGTTTGCTGGGCGTTTTTGGGCAACCGTTTGACGTGTTTAATGCGGCAACGCCGGTGCTGGTGTTGGCCATCGCGGCGGGTCATGCGGTGCAGATGCTTAAACGCTATTACGAAGAATATCGACTGTTGGCACATGAACAAGACACGCGTGCGAGCAGCCGCGAGGCGGTGGTGCGTTCATTGACCAAGGTCGGCCCGGTGATGATCGTCGCGGGCATGGTCGCTGCGCTGGGGTTTTTATCGTTGATCGTGTTTGATATCCGTTCGATACGCGTATTCGGTATATTCACTGCGGCCGGGATAATCAGCGCGTTGATCCTGGAATTGACATGGGTCCCCGCGATGCGCGCCGTGTTACCTCCGCCCAAGGCCAAAGAAATGCAACGCGAGCAACGCAAAACGGTCTGGGATCGCGTCATTCAGTGGGCGTATCACTTTGCAACTGAACGTAGAAGTTTACTCTTTAAGGCATCCGCAGCGGCGATCGTAATGTTGTCGTTGGGTGGTTTGATGTTGCATGTGGATGATTCACAAAAGGGTTATTTTTACGGATCATTAGAACAAAAACGCGATGACGACAGCCTGAATAATAAAATGGCGGGTACGAATACCATCAGTGTACTGATTCGCGGTGACAGTGAAGACCGTATAAAAGATCCAGCGGTTTTACGCGGCATGGAAGCGGTGCAACAATTTTTGATCCAGCAAGAGGGCGTGGGTAAAACGTTGTCGATCGTCGACTTTATTAAGCGTATGAACCAGGCGATGCACGGAGACGATCCGCAATTCAGCCGGGTTCCGGACAGTCGGGAACTGGTCGCTCAATATTTACTGTTATATTCCACCTCGGGTGAGCCGGGCGATTTCGATAGTTATGTGGATGCCGATTATCGCAATGCGATCATCGTGGCCTATGTGAAATCCGATAGTACCGCATTTGCAACCGATCTATTTTCCAAGTTGCAAACGTACGCCCAAACACAATTCGGACCGGGTGTGGAGGTGGCGATAGGCGGAGGTATCGCGAACACGGTGGCGTTGACCGAGACCATGGTGCGTGAAAAAATATTGAATATCATTCAAATTATGGCGGCCGTGATGTTGGTATCTGCATTGGCCCTGCGCTCTATCGTCGCGGGGGTGATGATATTGGTGCCGTTACTGGCGGCGGTATTTGTCAATTTTGGAATAATGGGGCTTTTCGGAATCCCGTTGCAGATCGGCACTTCATTGATCTCGGCGATGGCCGTCGGTATCGGTGCGGATTATGCGATCTATATGAGTTATCGCATGCGCGAGGAATTGCGCGCCGGTGGCGATGAGCAAGAGGCCATAAAGCGCGCGTTTTTCTCAGCCGGGAAGGCGACATTGTTTGTATCGTCGGCGGTCAGCGCAGGCTTCGCCGTGCTGATGCTATCATGGGGTTTTTGGGTGCATTTTTATTTGGGTTTGTTGGTCGGCATCGCGATGATCGTCAGCGCATTGACCACGCTGACCTTGTTTCCAGGATTGATTTTCAAGTTTCGTCCAAAATTCATTTACGGTAAGGAGTAGATATGCGTACGCAATTAAATTTGGGTTACAAAAGTTTTGCGGTAGTTATATTCGCGGCTGCCGTCAATGCAGCCATCCCGTTCGCATTCGCCGCCGATAGCGCCGATGATATCGCAAGGAAAAATCACGCGGTAGGCAAGGTTGTAGGCGCAGTTTCGGAGGCGGAGTTTCGACTGATCAGCGCAAACGGACAAGAACGCGTCCGTCAAACGAGCGGAAAATCCAAACTCAAAGCGGACTCGCAGGACAATCGCAGCATAGTCACATTTTTATCCCCCGCCGATGTTAAAGGTACGATGACACTGACGATAGAAAA
>JAOUGF010000231.1 GCA_029857925.1 Gammaproteobacteria bacterium | reverse complement strand
CCTGGGGTCGGCGCGGCGGCCTATTCCGCGTCCAAGGCCGCACTCACGCAACTTGGCCGTATTGCGGCACTGGAGTGGGGTAAAGAAGGCATACGCGTCAACACCGTCCATCCCGATGCCGTTTATGACACCGGCATTTGGAGTGACGAGGTGTTACAGGCGCGCGCCAGCCACTATGGGCTCAGCGTAGAGGACTACAAGCGTCGCAATGTACTCAAGCGCGAAGTGAGTAGTGCGGAGGTCGGGCGATTGGTCGCAGAACTGTGCGGCGACCTGTTTGCCGCAACCACGGGCGCACAAATCCCTATCGACGGCGGCAGTGAACGCGTGATCTGACTTCCCCATAGGCTGGAACCGCATGTTTTGGATAATTTATGCGGTTCCCCAGGTTTCCATCGTCACACAACGAAGGGTCCGAACGCCTAAGTGGACTAGGCAATGCGCTGCTTAGCGGTAGTCGCCGCGGCGACCGCAGGGGCCTCCGTGACGCGTTCCAATATCGCTTGCGCATCCTCGCCAGCCATCAATTGCGCCAATGAAATGCCACTCAAGAATTGAAAAATCTGCTGGCTTAACACCGTCCACAATCGCTTAGAAACAAAGGGCTGACCATCCGGCATGTGGTCGGCGGCGGTTGCAAAGGATTGAAAACCCTCGCCATCGACCGCGTTGATAATCTCCGCGATGGTGATCTCTTGGGCCGCGCGGTTGAGGCGGAACCCGCCCCCTGGCCCACGCACGCCTTTGACCAGGCCTTGCTGCCGTAGCTTTGCAAACAGCTGTTCCAAGTAAGACAATGAGATGTGTTGGGTCTGCGCAATCTCGATGAGCGGGGTGGGACCGAATTCTTCACGCACGGCCAACTCCATCATCGCAGTAATGGCATACCTTCCTTTGGTAGACAACTTCATTTTGTAACTCCTTTTACGCTTAAAGGTGAGCAATCTTCCGTGATCGCCCATCTCTTAGCCTCCGGCGTGCGGGAGGCGGTCGCGATTCAGCTCAATGATGCTATTGGGCGACGCGAACCAACCTACTTTCTCCGCAGTCATCCACCCTGTTGTAATTATTGATATTATATCGAAAATCCTTACATTTTCCTGCTGTTATTTTTATGCGGTTATAAAAAAACTTTCTCAAATTCAGCGCCGCTCTTTGCTTAACGCGGAGATTAACTGGTCTTCCAATTCGATACGCTCCGCCAACACCTCGCCGACACGGGATAAATCCGCTTCCAAGCGCGAAATATCACGACAACTGTCCTCGCTATCGTATCTGTCGTTGAAATCCAGTATGGCCTGTGTCATATCGGCGATTTGAGGATAAACGCGCAATGCGACCTCCGCGACCGGGGTGCGGCGTTCATTGTTATTTTCAAAGTGGCGATACAAACGGAAGTGCGCCTCGGCCGTGTAATCGACCAAGGCCTGACAAAACGATTGCACCAATTCGGTGGTCGCCTCATCGGCAAAATACGGCCGTTGTGCAGCCAGTTCGGCATATATGGCCAACATTTGCGTACGTGTGGCCACAAGTTCGCGGATAGCCTTCAGCGATTCGGAACGTCTTTCTACGGTACCGGTCATATTCACGAGCACACGCCTCCTTTGGAAGTCATACATCGGGCCGGTGTTAGGGGGAAAACAAGCATCGTACATCATGACGATGTTCGTGGTAAATTGCTAGCGTATCCCGCAGTAAATAAATATACACAGTTACAATCTGCAAAAGACAGACCAATAACCCTAGCGTCTATCGTCCACGCCTACCCTACATGTGCATCATAGGGCACGAAAGGGGGTGCGTTCCAGGCACTGCGCCACATAATCACCGATCGAGACCCGTTCCTGCACCAAATACCTCGCCACCGCATCTCGCATGACGGGGTCTGTCAGAAGGTGGGCCGATTGCGTGACCACCGGCAAAAACCCCCGTGCAATCTTGTGTTCGCCCTGCGCACCCGGTTCAAACACCGCCAAACCCTGCGCGATCGCAAATTCAATACCTTGGTAGTAGCAAAGCTCAAAGTGCAGGCTGTCAAAATGCGCCAAGGCGCCCCAGTGGCGGCCATAGAGTGTGTCTTGTCCGACATAACATAAGGCACCGGCCACCCAGCGTCCCCCCTGGCCTGCCAGTACCAACAAGATCTGATCGCCCATTGTGCGACCGATTTCTTGAAAAAACTCCAGTGAAAAGGTCGGCATCCCCCCTTTGGTATCAAAGGTATGGCGATAAAAAACATGGAACGCGGCCCATTGCGCGTCCGTCACTTGGTCCCCGGGCAGGCGTTCGATGTGGACATCGGCCGCGCCGACCAAGCGCCGCTCACGCTGGATATTTTTGCGCTTTTTGGCGCTCAATGCCGCTAAAAATTGCGCAAAATCGGTATATCCGGCGTTGCGCCAATGAAACTGCACATCGTGGCGTGGCACCGCGTGGTGCGCGCAGATCAGCGCCACCTCGTCTGGCGGCGGGAACAACCAATGCATGGATGAAAAGCCGAGACGCTCAACCTCCCGGTGAACGCAATCGACCAAGGTCTGGCGTATTGCGGCGTCCGCGACCAGTAGGCGGCTGCCGGTGGCGGGCGTATAGGGTATCGCCGAGACCAGTTTGGGGTAATAGCGCAGCCCGCGCCGGGCATAGGCATCTGCCCACGACCAATCGAACACGAATTCACCATAGGAATTGGTTTTAACGTACAACGGGACGGCGCCCACCAGCTGTTGACCTTGCCAGAGCGCCAAATGGTGTGGTACCCAGCCATAGTGTTCACCGACGCACCCGTGGCGTTCCATGGCGGCCAAAAATTCGTGGCGCAAAAAGGGGTTACCTGGTGGCGCTATTGCATTCCAAGCGGCGGCGGGGAGCGCATCGATATGCGAATGAAATTCTGCACGTACCTGGATTTCCTGTGAGTCTGTTATCATGGCCAAACTAAGAGTCCACCTCGCACTGCCCTACGCCGAATATATGAAATTCTACCAAGGCCAAGCGCGCGCGGTGAGCGCACGCACGACGGATGGCCGCACGATTCAATTCCCTGCGCGCAGTTTACAACCTTTTCTGACCCATCAAGGCATTTACGGTGAGTTCGAGATCGAATTCAGCGACGACGCGCATAAGTTGGTGGGCGTGCGCCGCGTGCCTTAGGCGGCGGTTCGTCCACATGCAATTCACGCCATGCGCCCGGCGCTAACCCCTCGATGCGCCAGGGACCTATCGCCACACGCACCAGTCTCAACGTCGGGAACCCCAGTGCCGCTGTCATCCGCCGTACCTGGCGGTTGCGCCCCTCACGCAGCGTAATTTCGATCCAGGTCGTCGGGATCTGCGCGCGAAAGCGTATGGGCGGCGTGCGTGGCCACAGGTCTGGCGGCGGATTCAACACCCGCGCCTGGGTCGGTGCGCTGGGGCCATCATTGAGTTGCAAACCCGCGCGCAACGGCTGCAGCGCGTCCTCCGCGACCTCGCCTTCCACCTGCGCCCAGTAAAGCTTGGCCATTTTATGCCGTGGTTCGCTGATGTGTGCCTGCCATGCACCGGAATCGGTAAGGATTAATAATCCCTCACTGTCGTAATCCAACCGCCCCGCAGCATAGACTGCGGGAGGAAATCCGAATTCCGCCAGATTACGCTGGCCGTCCTCGCCGGTAAATTGACTCAGCACGTGATAGGGTTTATTAAAGAGAAAGATACGCGCCAAGGTGTAACCACGGATAGACGTTGCAAGATAAGCGTATTATGCTAGAAACCATTGCATTAGGAACACCTGACCATGAAAAAAGAATTGCTCACCGCCACCGACACCTGGGTCCGCGGCCTTTATATGCTGCTCTATGTGTGCATATTTTGGCTCGCCAAGTTGGTCGCCTTCGGCGTCGCACTGCTCCAATTTTTGATTTTGCTGGCCACGGGGCAGACCAACGCGCGATTGAGCGAATTTGGAAAGCGCTTAAGCGTATACATGTATCAACTGCTGCTCTACCTGACGTTTGCCACACACGACAAACCGTTTCCGTTTAGCGAATGGCCGCTGTATGTCCCGTTGCAACCCACCCCGCCAGCTGCGCCAGAAAACCCAGACAAACCGCTTTAGTGACACAGATGAGACGCGCCTGCGTACAGCGCGTCTCATCCCAGCGTCACCTACTGCGGTTCGACACCACGCGCACGCAGTAGGGGCGTGAAAGCCGCCGCGACCACACCCAATAACGCCAAACACAGCACGATCAAGGCCCCCGACGGCAAATCCCAATGTGTCGAGAGGGCTAGCCCTAAGGCGTAGGCACTCGCGCCTAACACGTAGGCCGCAGGCAGCACCCAACGCGGCGGCCAATAGCGCAAGGCCAACGCGGGAATGATCAAGCTGGCAAACACCAAGTAGACCCCCACGAGTTGCACCGAGGCCGTCACCGTGGTCGCAAACAACAAATAAAATCCCAGGCGCCCCAAGCGATCTTTAAACCCGTACCAGATCGCTAAAACGAACATTGTCAACACGGCCATAGGCCACAATTGCGCGTAGCCCACCCACAGGATTTGCCCCGCCAGCAGGTCTTGCAGGTGCTCGCCGCCGTGCGGGCTGTTGGCCAGCAATAATAATCCGCTGCTGGCCGCCACCGCGAACACCACGCCGATGATGGCCTCCTGCACCTCCGGCCAGCGTCGTTCGGTATAGGTGAGCAACAACGCCCCCAACCATGCGGCGCTGATCGCG
>JAOUGF010000229.1 GCA_029857925.1 Gammaproteobacteria bacterium | reverse complement strand
TGGACGGCTCCCCGCTGCGCACTCGATGAGGGTCATCCGACGTGGCCCTCAGCAAGACGGTAAATTTTTCGGTGGGCTCCACTAGGCGATCGCTTAAGATTTTCACTTTGATCGAGCCGGTAGTTTGGCCGCGCGTAATCGTCCCCGGGAATTCTTTAGTATTATTTGGGCTTATCGTTTTGAGGTCGGGCACTTTGGTACGCGTATCGTCGCCCGTTGCCTCGCCATTGACAGTGGCGTCATTGGTGAATGTAATAAAAAACACATTAAGATCGTGATCTAACGGTGCGGAGATATGCACGGGGAACTCGTATTCGCATTCCTTCGTTAGATACTTCACGTCACCGTTGGCATCGGGTGGCAGTGGGTCACCGGATGCGCATTCCAGTTTTGGTGCGGGTGATGAAATGGTTACTTGCAGCGCCTGGCCCCTCGATGAACCGCGCAGGCGCTCGCAGCCGCCAACTGCGACCAAGACCAATACCAACGCGACCCCAAAAGGGAACACCTGAAATATGCTTCGTGATCTATGCATTCTTTGTATACTGCCTTAGTAAGTACGTGTAAAGCAACGTATTTTCATCTGGCCTATGCGCCCGTTTCAAGACTATAATTGACTGATCTTAAATAGGATTTAAACACCGAATAAAATGTGAGAATGGGCGAGGCGGCATAGTGTTTGCGTGCCTCGCTCAGCGGGTAGTTTACAGTGTTCTTCCGGCGCGCGCTGGGTGTTTATAAAAGATCTTTGTGAGCCTGTTCATAGCGAAAAGCGTGGCATAGGACAATAATGGCGTAAGCAGATTTTCAATGTAGCTAGGCATGGCGATTATGTGTGAGTTCAACCTTCAGAAGGAGTAAGTTAGATGAAAATGCGATACCTTGGTGCGGTTTGCGCGGGCCTGTGGATAGTGGCGCCGGTGGCGGGGGCGGGGGCGTTTGATTTAACAAAGTTAAACCAAACCGGGTTTAAAGGTTTGTCGGAGGATTTATCCTCCGCGTTGAGTTACAAGGCGCTCGCTCCGGCGGAACCTCTAGGGATTACCGGTTTTGATATCAGTGCAGAAGTATCGTTTGTACAGTTGGCGAATAGCGGCGAGTTTGCGAAGGTGTTAGGTGTTTCGAGCATACCATCGCTGCCAATCCCGAAGGTACATCTCCATAAGGGCTTACCTTTTGGGTTGGATGTTGCTGCTGTGTATATGCCCAAAGTTAAAGAAATTAGCTATTGGGGCGGCGAGTTGCGTTATGCCATTTTAAGCGGTAACGTCGCGATGCCTGCGATAGGCCTGCGCGGTGCGTACACGCAATTGACAGGTGTACCAGTATTGGATACGACTACAAAAAGCGTTGAACTAGGCATATCCAAGGGCTTTTTAATGTTGACCCCTTATGCCAGTTTGGGTATGGTGTGGTCTACTAGCACACCCAAAGGTATCGCAGCCACCGCGCCTGTTTCTTTAAAAGAAGAAAGCGTGTCCCAAATGAAAACATCGGTGGGGTTAAATATCAATCTCGGTCTAATGAATTTTGCCGGTGAATGGGATAAAACTGGAAAGTCAAATTCGTACAGCGCGAAATTCGGTTTCCGTTGGTAATTCACATCCTCATTTATCCATTTAAGGCCCCCACGGGGGCCTTTTTTACGCCCCTTGCTCGGTACTTGCGCTCGCCCCATTGCGATTGTTAACCTTCATTAAAGCTTGGATGCCCACACTGTGTGCATGCTAGGCGCCCGATGTTGTCGAGGCGCGCACCGGCCAGGTTAATGATAAAGAGTGAGCGAGATGACCCTACAACGACGAATGAGTGCCACCCTGCTCACCATTTTAGCGGTGTTGTGCGCCCGCCACGCGGTTGCTGAAGATTACGCGCCGCATCAGGTATTGGTCAAATTTCGGCAACAGGCGACGGCCGAAGCGGTGGGTGGTATCTATCGCAAACATCTGCCAGACACGGTGAAGCACGTCGCGGCGTTTGGCATAGAAAAATGGGAAGTATCTGCAAATTCGACGGTAGAGCGCGCTGTCGCCGCGTTGCGCAATGACCCTGCCGTCGAATATGCGGAGCCCAATTACCGGCGCTACCCGCACGCGTTCGCCGTAACGCCCACAAATTCTCAGTCAGATTGGTATAGCCAAGCGGCCTACGCACTTTTACAAATTCGGCCGGCATGGGACATTGCGCTGAACAACGGCGTCGTCACACCGAAGCCGGTGATCGTCGCCGTTTTTGATTCGGCCATCGACATTGCAAATCCTGATATCAAACCGTATTTGTGGACATCTGCAGACGGTAAGCAAGGGTGGGATACGATAAACAATGATGGCAATCCCTCACCCGGGCGATGTGTCAATGAAAAAACCGGTTTGTCGGAACCCAATACGATTGATGAACCTCATGGCACCTGGGTGACCTCGGTCGTTGCGGGCATGTTGCAACACATTGCGATGTCCGTCACCTCGCGCTCCACACCTGCACCGGCCGTAAAACTGATGGGTGTGCGCTTAGGTTGTTACTTTACCGTCAGTGACGAATTGGAGGCGGTCGATTTTGCCGTTAAAAACGGCGCGAACATCATCAATGCCAGTTACGGTGGCATACAGTATTCGCAGATGGAGCGGGATGGATTCAAACAACTGGTGGACAAGGGGAAGAACATCCTGTTGATTACGTCGGCCGGAAATTACGACGGCGATAATGATCGCATCCCGAATTACCCAGCGAATTTAGACCTTCCGAATATCCTGTCTGTGGGTGCCTCGCAAGGCACCGGTTTTAATGACAAGCTAACCTATTGGAGCCACTACGGCGCCACCAGTGTGGATCTCGCCGCGCCCGGTGACGACGTTATCGTGTCGGCGGGGACCGCGTCTGCGCCGTTATATAAGGGCGAGCGCGGCACGTCATTTTCCGCACCGCTGGTTTCGGGGATTGCCGCGTTATTGATGTCTGCAATGCCGGGTGCCTCCAACGCAACAGCACGCCAAATACGCGCCGCGTTAGAGGGGGGTGTAGCACCGCTGGGCGGTAAGGGGGTTCTCGCCACTGACGGGCGTGTGGATGCGGTGGGGGCGATGAATTTCTTGTTTCACCCCACACCGATGGTCGTCATCCACAGCGTGCGCATCGACGATACCGCGAGCGGCAATCGCAACAGCGAACTCGATCCGGGTGAGAGCGCCGATATCGTATTGGCGTTGGAAAATCTCGGCACTGCGAGTTCGTTGACCGCCCAATTGAGTTTGGAATCGCCCGGCGATGGGTTTATTGTCTCTAATCAAATACGCACCGTTGCCGATTTGCAGAGCGGCGGCATCGCGAGCGTACGGTTTGGCGTACAGGTGCCTGTCAGTGCGGGCACTGTGCATCGCCGCTTATTGATGAAGCTGAATATTACAGATGGCAGTTATGCAGTTGTACGTCATTTTGTTGTGGAATATGGCCCCATCGCATTGGGGCAGACCCAGTCCGGCGCCATTTATACCGCATACGGTAACGAGCAAGATGATATGCAGTTTTTATATGTCACCGCCCCGCCTGGCGTTGACTATGTGACGTTCCGCTTAGAATGCACGTCGCAGTCTGGGTGTGACGATAAGAACGATGTGTTGGACCTCCTGGTACAAAAAGGAACGCCCCCGCGATTTGATTATGACTATTCGAAATATCCCGATGATACAGACCCCAGTGCGGTATCGAAGATCGGGCCAGGGGCGGTGAAAACGCTCACTGCGTTGGGCGGGGCGGGCACCTATTATGTCGCGGTGGTGGTGAATCCAGAGTATGTCCGTCGGCGCAAATCGGAACCCAATGCGACATCGATCTTGCCTATCGACTATACGTTGCGCGCCGACAGCGGCCGCAGTACACCGCCAAAAAGCAAAAGTTTTGGCTGTAGCATGACCGGCGGTGAGGGTATTGATCCGTTGTTGCCGCTGTTACTGCTCAGCGCTGCGACAGTCGTGGTGTGGCGCAGGCAGCAAATGCGCAGCCGGCGAACAGAGAATGATGTTTAGTCCCTTCTGTAGCAGATGCGTTAGTGCATCATCCTTGAAACAGCGGTTGGATGCCGTGGAGTGTGCGTCTTTGGCGTGCGCAGGGCAAGACGCAAATCGCCGTTAGTGGCAAACCTGCAGCAATATGTACACACCCTGGCGGCTGATAACGCGCGCCATCCGCGGCATAGCGTTGTCACCCGTGGGGTGAATATTAAATTTGCGACAACTTCATTTGTTGCTAGCAGCCTATCGGACTTCGGCGATCGTCGCGAGGGAAGGTAAAGGTCACCAGAGGCAGATTTCTTGATCGATTGAAGCGCATCGTCGGCGCTATTTAACGAATAGAATCGAAAGATATGACCAGTTCCACAATAGAAATGTCCTCTGTCCAGTAGGTTGCCAGGATCATCGCCTCGTTGTGGTATATCTATGCTGGTTGAGTCATGCCCCGCACTCTGATCAAAATAGCAGTATCGTACATGCTGGGTCGCGGACTCTCGAACCGCACTTTTGAAATTATTTTGAGCGCTTTCCCGATGACTAACGACCCCATACGCGATCGTAAGTGATCCCGTTTAGGGTGGTCTCAGTGGTCAAAAGCTGTCGTGTGACAACCGCGTATGTACGTTTTGAGCGCCTCATTGGAAAGTGCGAGCAACCTACTGTGCTTAGCCATAATTCTGTTTATCTTCATTGCCTTGTCAAACTTTGACTGCGCTTCAGAACG
>JAOUGF010000228.1 GCA_029857925.1 Gammaproteobacteria bacterium | reverse complement strand
GCGAATCCGCGAACCTTCGATGGCGACGGTGCAAAGGTCTTGCGCACGGCGCGCGGCCTGCGCCTGGCGATGGCCAACCCGAAGATCGCCCCGTACGGTGCTGCGGGGTTGGCCAGCCTGCAACCGCTCGGCGTGGATCTCGGTCACTGGACGATATTGCAGGGCGAGAATATTGCGCAGGCCTATCAGTATGTCGCGACCGGAAATGCGCACTATGGCTTTGTCGCGCTCGCACAGCTGCGCGAGGCTGGCGTGCGCGATGGGTACTGGCGGGTGCCGACTGAATCGTATCCGCCCATACGTCAGCAGGCGGTGCTGTTAAAACGTGCGGAAAAAAATCGCGCCGCGCGGCGTTGGTTGGCGTTTTTGCGCACCCCGGAGGTGCGTAAAAAATTAGCGGACGTGTACGGTTACGGTAACGAGGAATAACACGTGGAGGCGACGGTATGGGCGGCGGTGATCACGACGTTGGAGCTGGCGGGGGCGACCACTGCGATCTTGTTTGTGATCGGCGTGCCGCTGGCGTGGTGGCTGGCACGGCGCGGAAGTCGCCTGAAGATCGTATTAGAGGCCGTCGTGGCACTGCCGTTGGTGTTGCCCCCCACGGTGTTGGGATTTTATTTATTAATCTTATTAGGGCCGCGCGGACCGTTGGGCGCCGAGTGGCAGCTGTGGTTCGGTCACCCGTTGGCATTTACCTTTGGCGGACTGGTCATCGCGTCGTGTTTGTATTCTCTACCGTTTGTCGTACAACCGTTGCAGGTCGCGTTTGAGGGTCTGGATAGGCGTAAATTAGAAGCGGCATGGACGTTGGGCGCGTCGTCCTGGCGTGCATTTTGGGACATCGTTGTGCCGGAGACGCGGCGGGGCTTCTTGATTGCGGCGGTGCTGGGATTCGCGCATACCGTCGGTGAGTTTGGCGTGGTGTTAATGGTTGGCGGAAACATCGCCGGTGAAACACAAGTGATCTCTATCACCATCTACGAACAAGTCGAGACATTGAATTATCAGGCCGCGCATACCTTGTCGGCGGCGATGATAGTATTTTCATTCGTTGTATTAGTGGCGGTGTACAGTTGGAATCGCAGCCGTGCCGGGTGGCGACGATGACCCAACTCCATGCGGCCATCCTGCTGCGCCAGGGACAATTTGAACTCGACGTCAATTTAGATGTGCCGTCCGGTGCGATCACGGCCTTGCTCGGGCCGTCGGGCAGCGGCAAGACTACGGTATTGCGCGTGCTGGCCGGATTACAGCGTCCGAGCAACGGATATCTACGTTGCGCCGATGACATCTGGTACGACGCCAAGCGGGGCCTATGGAAGGTGCCTCAACGTCGGCAGGTCGGCGTGGTATTTCAAGACTATGCGCTGTTCGACCACTACACCGTGGCACAAAATATCGGTTACGGCGTGCCTGCCGCGCAACGCCAAACGCAAGTGCACCATTGGTTAAATCGCTTGCATTTGACGGGCGTGGCGGGGCATTATCCCGCGCAATTGTCCGGTGGGCAGCGTCAACGCACCGCACTCGGCCGCGCGCTGGCCATCGAACCCCGTTTATTGTTATTGGATGAACCGTTTTCCGCAGTGGATTTTGCGTTTCGTCATCGTTTGCGCGTAGAACTGCGCGAACTGGTCGAGCGTGCGCAGTATCCGATTCTGTTGGTGAGCCATGACCTGGACGAGGTACGCCAACTGGCGGCGCAGGTGTATGTCATGGACGAGGGACAGGTATTGCAATCCGGGCCCACGGAAGAGGTATTTGCGCAACCGCTGACACGCCGTGTCGCCGAAATTGTGGGTTGGAAAAATCTCTTGCCGGTGCGGTTGTTACGCGCCGGAATCGCGCAAGGGGCGTGGGGGGCGATAGAGGTGCCTGCTGCGGACGATCGCGGCGGTTGGTTGGGCGTGCGCCCGGAACATTTGTCCATTGCACCTCAGTCCGCAGGTCTATTGCGTGCGACATTGCGGCATATCAGCGATTTGGGCGCGGTGCGCGAGTTGACCTGTGTGACAGACGACGGCACGCATCTTTATATATTGCAGACCTGGCGCAATGTCGTGCCGCACTTGGGCGAGCAGGTGAAATTACACGCGGCACCGCAACATTTGCGCTATTGGCCCGAGGATGAACAGATGATGATCGCAGAGACCCACACCGTATGAATCAGACATTACGCGCCCCACACCTGGCCGCGATCACGCAATTATTAGGCACGATATTTTCGGGCCGTGTACCCGCGGATCGCGTGCTAGAACAACACTTTCGCGCCAATCGCAATATGGGTGCGCGCGATCGCGGCTTTGTTGCCGAGGCGGTGTATGGCTGCTTGCGCGCGCGCCGCACATTAGAGGCGTGGGGCGGGGTGGAACCTACGCAACTGTTGGCCGAACGTTGTCAGCGGATTTTAGTCGCATATTTGGTAAAAGAAAGCGGGTGGAGCGCGCGGGCGATCGCCGATACACGCGTGATACCCGAGGTCTTCGCGTGGGTCGAGGCCTTGCGCGCGCGCGATGCCGACGCCTGGCCGTTGGCGGTGCGTTTAAATCTGCCTGACAGTTTGTGTGCGGCGTTGCTGCAACAGTACGGCGAACAGGAAACCATCGCGCTGGCTCAGGCGCTGAACAAACCGGCGCCGGTGGATATGCGCGTCAATACCCATAAAGCGACGCGCGAACAAGTGCAAGCGGCGTTGCTTACAGAGGGCATAGACACCGAATTGACACCGTATTCGCCGATGGGCCTGCGGCGCATGCAACGCGGCGCATTATTTAATACGCGTGCGTTTCGTGACGGGCTGTTTGAATTGCAGGACGAAGGCAGCCAATTATTGTCCTACGCGGTAGAACCCAAACGCAGACAACGCGTGATCGATTTTTGCGCGGGCGGTGGCGGCAAGACCTTGCACCTGGCGACGCTGATGGAAAACACCGGCGAGGTGATCGCGATGGATATCAACGAGCGGCGCTTGAGTCAAATCAAGCCACGCTATGTGCGCGCAGGGTTGGACAACATACGTGTGGTGACGTGGGCGCCCGAACACGCCGACGCATTGTGCCAGCGCTGGGGCGGGGCCGATCGCGTCTTGGTAGATGCGCCTTGTTCCGGTACCGGCACCGTGCGTCGCAACCCCGATATAAAATGGCGCGAACTCGATATCGCGCACTTAACCGCGACGCAAGCACAGGTGCTGCAACACGCGGCGCAGTATGTAAAATCGGGTGGACGTTTAATTTATAGCACCTGTAGTTTATTGAACGCCGAAAATTCCGACATCGTGCGCGGGTTTTTAGCGCAACACCCCATGTTTGAATTAGTAGATGCGGCTGTCGCACTTTCACGACAGGGGATTGCGCCGCCTGACATTGCTGCGCCGCAGGGCGGCATTGCGATGTTGCCACATCGTCACGGCACCGATGGATTTTATTGTGCGGTAATGGAACGTAAATCACACTAATATTTATTCCCTATGAAGGCCGCTTCGAAATTTTACACGCGAAAAAATTTATACTCAGTCAAATTCGTCAAAATTATGTCGGCAAATGCGATCTGCAAAAGAAATCGTCAAATTTGCTTTCACTTTTTTGATTTGCATATATAATTAAAAATGTTCTGACAATCTCAGGACATTGTGCGGCACAGGGAAGTGCCGCCATTTTTCAAGGATGTAGATTGAAAAATGGCTGGGCATCGTCCGCGCTATCCTAAATAAGTCGATGAAATATCTCTTGGGTGCATCTAAAAATCTAATTAAGCCGAAAGTGAGGTGGTTGGTGTAGTGTGTCAGGTGTAGTCAGGTGTAGTCGGGTGGTGCGATGGAGATACGTCGTCAATCATCTTCTGAACACACGTTGCGCATGGCAATCGCGGCTTAAGTGAATTTCTAGACGTTCCTTTTTAGATTTCGCGGCTTGTTCATAGTAATAATTATATGCTACTGAACAGCGGCGATTATTGTCTCAATAGTCAACACTGTTCCGTAGTATGTGGGTTCTTAGTATCTCTACGGAGGGGTGATATGGTTGGTGGATACGTTCGTTTTTTAAATTTAGGGATAATAGGTACACTTTTAGTTTTAGTGTTAACCGGTTGCGGCGAGGGTGCGCCTCCCTCAGCGCGCAGGGTAACAGCGGACGACGATCCAACCAACATTTCTTCACGTGTACGCATCGTCGGCACATGGTCTACCCCAACGAAATTAGCCACAGAATCTGCAACCGTTGACGGAACCGACTTGCTCCACGGTCCCGATCTGGTCAACGACGGGCGTGGCAATACGCTGGCAAGCTGGCGATTTCAATCGGGTCTAGATATCCAAACCGGCCTCTATGCCCAAGGGCATAACACCGCCAAACTCTATATACCGCCCCGTCCCTGGGCGGTGACGGACCCCAGCGCCGTGGGTGATGTGGCCGCCGATTTAACCAATGGTTCAGCGTTTGATTTTGCGGTCAATCGTTTTAGTGGCAACATTTACGCAACCTGGCGACAGGGTGCCGATATTATGGCCAGACGCTACGAACCCGGGGCGTGGGAGCCCACGGTGAGCAACCTGGGTGCTGGCAGTTGGTCGCTCGTCGTGAATGCGATCGACGATCAGTCCGCGTTGGTGATAGGTCAGATAGACGAGGCCACGGGTAAGACCACACTTAAAATTGCGCGTCTAGAAAACCCGCGTCTCGCCACGGCGAGTTGGGCGCTGCAAAGCGCGGCATTGGTGCGCGATGCCAC
>JAOUGF010000226.1 GCA_029857925.1 Gammaproteobacteria bacterium | reverse complement strand
CAACCTGAAGGTTGATATGACATTCGCGCGCGGCCTGCGTGCAATCCTGCGGCAAGACCCGGATGTGGTGATGGTCGGCGAAATTCGCGACCTTGAAACCGCTGAGATCGCCGTGCAGGCGAGTTTGACCGGTCACTTAGTGCTTTCCACGTTGCATACGAATACCGCTGTCGGTGCGGTCACGCGTCTGCGTGACATGGGTGTAGAGCCGTTTTTATTGTCTTCGACGTTGGTCGGCGTCGTGGCGCAGCGCTTGGTGCGCGTATTGTGCCCCGATTGCAAGAAACCCACACCGGCAAGCCCGGCGGACTGTGCGTTGCTGGGGGTCGCCACGACGCCCAAACCACCCATTATTTATGTCTCGCAGGGATGTAAGGCCTGTAATTTTCAAGGTTACCGCGGGCGTAGCGGCGTCTATGAGGTGGTGGAAATGGACGAAACCCTGCGCAATATGGTGCATGAAGGCGCCAGCGAACACGCGATGGAGGCACACGCGCGCAAACACTCCCCCGGTATTCGTCAAGACGGTATGCGCAAGGTCTTGGCGGGTGAAACCACACTAGAAGAAATCGTGCGCGTCACGCGCGAGAATTAGACCTACCGATGCCAGCCTTCGAATATACCGCACTCGATCCTACCGGGCGCCAACACAAGGGCGTGCTGGAAGGCGATACGCCACGCCAAATTCGCCAGTTGTTGCGCGACAAGGGTTGGGCGCCGCTGAGCGTGGAAGAGGTGCGCCAGCGCGAACAACGCACGAGCACCGGTTTCATGGTGCGCCGGGGCGTAAGCTCCGGCGATCTGGCATTGATTACACGCCAGTTGGCCACCTTAGTACGTTCCGGAATGCCGATCGAAGAGGCACTGCGTGCGGTGTCGCAACAAACCGAAAAGCCGCGTCTGCGCAGTATGTCGATGGCGGTGCGTTCGCGGGTGTTGGAAGGCCATTCACTGGCGACGGCATTAAGCGATTTTCCGCATATATTTTCTGAACTGTTTCGCACCACCGTGGAGGCGGGCGAACATTCCGGACATCTTGAATTGGTGTTGGAACGCCTCGCCGACTACACTGAACGGCGCCAACAATTGCAACAAAAAATGATGGTGGCCTTGGTCTATCCGATCATCTTGTCGATCGTATCGGTGGTCATCGTCACGTTTATGCTCGCCTATGTGGTGCCGCAAGTGGTGCAGGTGTTCGACCATTTAGGTCAAAAACTGCCGTTGATCACGCGCATAATGATAGGCCTCTCCAATATCGTCGCAAATTATGGTCTTTTTATATTGATCGTAGTGGCGGGCAGCGGGTTCGCATTTAACTATGCGATGAAACAAGAGCCGTTTCGAAAACGCATGCATGCGCAATGGACGCGCCTGCCACTGGTCGGTCGTTTTGTGCGTGGCACGAACACCGCGCGGTTTTCGCGCACGTTCAGCATCCTCACCGCCAGCGGTGTGCCGGTGCTGGAGGGCATGCGCATCAGCGCGCAGGTGATGGGCAATATCCCGATGCGGGAGGCCGTCGGCGAGGCCGCGCGCCGCGTGCGCGAGGGCACGCCGATCAACACCGCGTTGGAGCAGAGCGGATATTTCCCGCCGATGACCATCCATTTAATCGCCAGCGGCGAGGCCAGTGGTAAGCTGGAAGAACTGTTGGAACGCGCCGCCGTGGCGCAGGAGCAGGAGATCGAGACCGCAATCACGGCGATGACCAGCGTTTTTGAGCCAATAATGTTGCTGGTGATGGGTGGCGTAGTGACCCTTATCGTATTCTCGATTATGCTACCTATTTTAGATATGAATCAATTAGTTAAATAGCCTGATGGGGGTTGAAAGTGCGCCCAGTGAGGCGTGTAGCCCGTATGAGACTTCGAGCCCCCGTCGTAATCTACAAATCAATCAATACGTTGCCGCTAACTGTGAACCCCGTCAAATAATTTCATTGCACAGTGTCTCATTAATTGCCGATAGTCTGAGAGGATGGACGATTAATAGTAGGCAATGGTCGAGGTCTAAATGCCAGGTAAAATGCGTGACAATAGACGGCTGCGATGGCAATGGTTATTAGTAGTGTTGTTGAGTGTGTTGGGATTGCAGGCCTATGCCGATACCCTACGTATGCTCAGTGCGCATGTCGTGGTGCAATTCACCGAGGGTGTTACACAGCCCGATACCGCAGAATTTATCGACGAGCTTGCCACACGCGTAGGCGCACCCTTGGCCTATGTGCGGCCGGCAGGCAGCAAGGGCCACCTGATTCTGATCCGCCATTTGAAAAATTCGGCGCAACTGGATGAAGTGGTCGCCGCCCTCGGGGCAGACCAGCAGATCGTCACCGTGCAGCCGCGCGGTAAACTAGAACCGGAGCGTCATTAAAACGATTGTAGTAGGGGTGATCGAAGAAGAGAGATGCGGGCGACAGAATGTCGCCCTTTTTTTAGCATGCGGCAACGGGTAGGCCGCCCTACTTTCCGTTCGCGTGGTCGGCAGGGCAGGGACAGACACGCAAGATTCCCTCATTTTCTGATATCATACGTTGTTAATAGCGCCACTGGGCGCGGAACGCTTCTTGCGTCTAGGGGTCGAATAACTATCTGAATTTATTCCGTGTGGTCTCCAGCACGCGCGTGGGGAACACGGGCCTCATTGTGTCATTTGAAGGACAGCAACGCTATGAAAAGACAGCAGCAACGCAGCGCCGGTTTCACCTTGATCGAGGTCATGGTGGTATTGGTAATCCTGGGCATCTTGGCTGCGGTGATCGTGCCGCGTGTGATGGATCGCCCCGACGTGGCGCGGGTGACCAAGGCGAAACAAGACATACGCACGCTTGAAAGCTCGCTGAGCCTATATAAACTGGATAATTTTAATTACCCCAGCACCGACCAGGGGCTGGAAGCCTTGGCAAAAAAACCCAGCGGTAGCCCGGAACCTCGTAATTGGAAAGAGGGCGGTTACATCGACCATTTACCCAAAGACCCATGGGGCAATCCCTATCAATATTTAAACCCCGGCACGCACAGCGCGGTCGATGTCTACAGCTTAGGCGCCGACGGTCATGAAGGCGGTGATGGTATTAAAGCGGACATCGGCAATTGGAATCTCGAGTAAGCTACAGCGTTTGTTCGCGCGAATTCCGCACGCCTGTAAAAGGTTTTACGCTGATCGAGGTGTTGGTGATTATGGTGATCATCAGCATCTTAGCAAGTTTTGCGGTCGTCGCGATCGGCAAGAGTAAAGACCGCGCGTTGGAAGAAGAGGCGAAACGACTCACGGCCTTGTTGCGCATGGGGTCGGAAGAGTCGGTATTGCGTTCTACAGACTACGCGTTTATGGTGGAGCGCGATGGTTATCAGTTTTATGAATGGAGCGTCAAAGAAAATAATTTTGTCGCACTGGACGCCGAGGATGGTGTGTTTCGGCCGCGCCACTTACCTAAAGATATGTTGTTAGGCGGGGAGATCAACGGCGCCGCGATCGTGTTTCCCGAGAAAAAAGACGACAAAAAGGCCGCAACCGCGGATATTCCGGATGAAGAAACGGATCAAAACAAAAAAAAGAAATCGCCTATCGAAGATAAGCCGGTGATATTTTTCTTCTCCAGCGGAGAGCGCGTCCCGTTTGCGTTAGAGCTGCGCCAAGACTTCGGGTCCACATATAAGGTTTCAGGCGGGATCAATGGCAAGATTGAATATAAAATGCCCGAACACGGTTCCTAGGCCGCACGGTTTTACATTGATCGAGGTATTGGTCGCATTGGCTGTGATTGCGATCGCGATGGGCGCCATCATCCGCAGCGTGGGGCAAACGGTGCAAAACATCGCCTATATCCGCGACAAGACCTTTGCGCATTGGGTCGCGATGAATCGGCTCGCCGAGATCCAAGTGTTGGGATTATTTCCGTCGGGCACCGATACCGGTTCCGAACAAATGGCCGGGCAGGAATGGTATTGGAAGACCACGTCCACCGATTTGGACAAGACCTACCCGGATGTGAAGCAGATCCAAATTGAAGTACGGCGCAATCGCGACGCAAAGGAATTCTTGGTGAAGGAAATGGGCCTGGTGGCCAGAAAAGATGATCCTACCAGACCCTAAAGACATGGCAGCGGGCAGGCAACCGGTTGCGTGTGGCAGGCAGCGTGGCTTTACGCTGTTGGAATTGCTGATCGCGATGGCGATCTTTGCGATCTTATCGACAATGGCCTATAGCGCGTTGCGCAATGTATTAGAGACGCGCAGTCGCGCCGAGGCGCAGGCCGACCGTCTGAGTGAGATGCAGATGGCGTTTATGTATTTGGGGCGCGACATTGAAGAAACCTTGGGCCGCGATATCCGTGACAGCTATGGCAGCCCCGTCCCCGCGTTTCGCGCGGGCGGCCAAGGGACAACGGTGTTAGAATTGACGCGCACCGGCTCGCGCGCAGGCATGGCCATGGGCACCGGCACCTTGCAGCGCATCGCCTATAAATTGCAAGACGAGAAACTGTCGCGGCTGGCGTGGCGCGTGTTGGATCAGGCGCCGGACAGTCAGCCGGTTGAAAACGTGTTGTTAGAAAAAGTCAAAAAATTCGATATCCGTTATCTAAACGATCAAGGGATGCAGTGGATGTATTACTGGCCGCCGCAGGACATACAGAATTCACCGCAAAAGGCGTTGACCAAATTGCCGATGGCGGTGGAGCTGACGTTAGAGATCGCCGACGTGGGCAAGATCCGTCGGGTGTTTCGCGTG
>JAOUGF010000227.1 GCA_029857925.1 Gammaproteobacteria bacterium | reverse complement strand
ATGGAACTTATCTATGACAGTACCAACGAGCTTGTCAGCGTCAAACCCCGGAAACACGCTACGCAATTCTGATGAACGATTGCGCAATAAATTCGCGACAGAGGGATTCATGTAGGTAATCGCCAGATTTTCATCGCACATCATCAAAGCTGCAGCAGAACCGGATATTGCGGACTGCAATCGCGCAACGTCGCGTTCCTTGGCGCGTTGCTCTGTGACATCGGACCATTCCAAAGCGTTACCAATATAAACACCCTTTGTATCTTTGATCGCTGTCACATTAAGCCTGAATTTTAGCGGCCCTACTTGTATATCTGTAGAATAGGGCAGGTTGCGTGGATCCTCCAATAACCGACGTTGATGCGCGGGATTGCGATGAAAGCGATCCACGCATTCACCCATAAGTTTGTCTGGATCAAACCCGGTAAAAACGGTACGCAGTACGTCCGCATTTTTCCTGAGCACAGCGACGGTAGATTGATTAACGTAGGTTATTTTCAAATCTCTATCAATCATCATTACGGAGGTCATTGCGTTGTCCAAAGAAGACTGAAGACGCAACACATCATTTTCTCTTTTTGAACTGTCCGTAATATCTGACCATTCCAAGGAATTGCCGATATAGTTACCCTTTGCGTCTACAATTGCGCCTATGTTCAATCTGAATTTGAGCGGCCCTACATCGATATCTGCCTTATGAGGGAGATTCGCCGCGTTGCTCAACAGGGCACGCTGGTGTGCCGGATTGCGGTGAAAGCGATCAATCGAACTACCGACCAGTGCGTGAGGATCAAAACCGGCGTAGATTTGCCTTAATGTGGCCGCGTGTTTTTCCAACAGACCGATGGTGGCGCGATTGGCATAAGTAATCTTGAAATCCCGATCGACCATCATGATCGCGGTCATTGCCCCTTCCACTGCGGACTGCAACCTACTTACTGCAGTTTCGCGTTCGATGAATTCCGTGACATCAGACCACTCTAGTGAGTTTCCAATGTAGTTGCCACGTCCATCAACGATTGCAGTTATATTCAATCTGAACTTCAGGTTCGCCACTGAAATATCCGCTTTATGCGGTAATTTGGCAATCGAATCCAGCAATTGACGCTGGTATGAGGGGTTTTTGTGGAATTGATCTATAGACGTACCGATCAATTTATTCGGATCCAGACCCGGATACAGACTACGCAATACCGGCAAATGTTTATTCAGCAACGCTACAGTCGCCTTGTTCACATAAGTGAGCTTAAAGTCCCGATCTACCATCATGATCGGCGTCATTGCTCCATCCACCGCAGTCTGCAACCGTACTGTCGCTTCGTCGTTGCCTGCACCTGATGGCGTTTCACTTTTTCGTTTTTTAGGCGCACTCCACGATTTTTCTTTAGCTCCAGCGTTTGTGTACGCACTGAGCATGACTTCAGCAATAACGCCAAGCGCCTTGCGCCAAGCCGCGTTTACATTCGGCGTCCATAGATCACCGGCAAAATGCTGCATACTGTCGATCAACGTATCCGCCACGGCAGTATAGTGTTCCGCGAGTGCGCCATAGCCTTGATGGCGCATTCCCAAACCTTTTAACGCGTCTACCAATGCCCCAGGATTGCGCAGATTGTTAACGACCAGACTTAGCGCCGCAATCAACTTTCTGGTTTGTTGCTCAGGTGTCGTGTTACGAAACAAAGGAATAACGCCCGGATACCGGCTGAAAAGTTGGTCATAGAAATGGCCGACGAGTTCTTCCGCCTTTGGAGCCAGTGCCGCAAAGCTAGTTTCCAAAATTTCAATTTCATCGGCTAACGGATTTCCTGCATTACCTGCGCTCATGTTACTTCTCCAAGCAAAACGTTCCGTGTTAAAGTTGCGGTAATCAATTCAGTTTAGTACGATCCAACGCTGCAAGCGTGCCATCTGTGAGCATTTTATCCACTTCTAAAATGATTATCATTTTTTCACCCACGGTTGCGAGACCGCGTACAAAATCTATTTTAGTTTCTGCGCCGAAATCCGGCGGTTGCTTCATGTCCTGCGCAGACACGTTGTATACATCCGATACCGCATCAACTACAATGCCCATTGTCCTTTCTTTGGCATCATCACCGAATACCTTCAATACAATCACAACTGTGGTGGGGCCGTATTCAATCTGGGGAAGACCGAATCGTCTGCGCAGATCTATGATCGGGACAATAGTGCCGCGGAGGTTAATGACACCTTTGACGTAGTCCGGTGTATTGGGTATAGGTGTCACCATATCCCAACCTTTAATTTCCTGTACCCGTAGTATGTCCACCCCGTATTCCTCGGTTGCCATTATAAATGTCAAATATTGGCTGGTTTCTACCGCGCTGTTTGCCGCAGTCTGGTGTTCGTTGGCAGTGGCGAGATTGCTCATAGTTACTCCTTCAAGCTGCCGCACTACGCGGCAGTGACGTTGTTTCATTTTCTCTTTGCGGCGGCGTACCCTGCGTTTTCGCTAGCTTGACGAGCCCTGATACATCCAATATCAACGCGACATGGCCATCACCCAAGATTGTGGCGCCCGAAATACCCTCAATTCGCTTATAATTTGTTTCTAAACTTTTAATCACCACTTGCTGTTGACCTAACAGATCATCCACAAACAAGCCGGCGCGTATTCCGTCCCCTTCAACCACCACCAATAGCCCATCCTCTAGAGATGTATTTTCTGGCGGCACACTAAACATTTCGTAGAGTCGGATGACAGAAATATATTCGTTACGTAGCTTGAAGACCTCGGCCTTACCGGCCACGCGGTTGACCAATTCTTTTTTTACCTGTAGCGATTCCACGATAGACACTAACGGCACAATAAACGTTTGATCGCCCACACGCACCAGTTGGCCGTCGAGTATTGCCAAGGTTAATGGCAATCGAATCGTAAATTTTGAACCTTTTCCGCTGACCGACTGTACTTCTATGGTGCCGCCCAGCTCTTGAATATTGCGACGCACCACATCCATTCCTACGCCGCGCCCGGACACATCGCTCACCACTTCCGCCGTGGACAACCCGGGTTCGAATATCAAATCCACGATGCGTTCATGACTGGGTGTCTCTTCGTCCTTTATCAAACCCGCCTTGCGCGCCTTCGCCAACACCTTTTCGGTATTTATACCAGCGCCGTCATCTGAAATTTGGATGACGATATTACCCCCTTGGTGATAGGCATCCAATTGTATAACACCAGACTCCGGCTTCCCTGCGGCTAAACGTTTATCAGGTGTCTCAACGCCGTGATCCACGCTGTTACGCACAAGATGAACCAACGGGTCGCCGATCTTTTCCATTACAGTTTTGTCCAGTTCGGTTTGTTCCCCGGAAAGTTTCAACTCAATCTTTTTGTCGAGTTTTTGGCTTAGATCGCGTACCATACGAGGAAATCGACTGAATACAAAGCTGATCGGCAGCATCCTGATGCGCATTACATTCTCTTGCAGTTCTCGCGTATTTCGCTCCAACTGAGTCAGTCCATCTATTAGTTTGTCGATACGGCTCATATCGAAGTCTTTGCCGAGCTGACCTAACATGGATTGTGTAATAACCAGTTCACCCACCATATTCACTAGCGCGTCAATCTTGTCGATGCTTACACGAATGGAACTTGTTTCCGCCGTCGATGTGGTGCCGGAGCGACGTTCAGTCTCCTTTGGATGTGGCGCACCGACGGCCGTGGCGGGGGTGTGATTGCTCGCGGGTGATGTAGTCTTCAACGGTTGCGCAGCTATCGCAGGTGAATCATTCGCAGGTTGTGATCCGCTTGACGGTATTGCATTTTCCTGAGCGGGTGCAGTGATAGTGAGTTCGCAATCACCGTCCACCCATTCGAAAACTTCCGAAATCGCATTTCTCTCTATGCTTCCTTCCAGCGTTATATCCCATTCCAAATAGGCCAGATCTGGCACCATATCCTCAAAAGCTGGAAGATTTCTATCATCGATTACGGATTTAAAATTCCCCAATGATGTGAGTTCACGGAACATGCGCACGGGATCGTTTCCCGTTTTTAATAAATGTGCTAACGGCGTGAAATGTATTTTCCAAATACCGGGTAGAGCGGCGGTACTCGGTATGGATACAGCATTCGGAGTTGGCGATTTCGCAGCACTGACGCCGGCACTTTCCGCTGCGGTGCCGCTGTGTGAATTTTTCAACGCATTCTGCAATTCTTGCGTAACAGCGGCGATCTGATCTTGATCCAACGCTGTACCGTCACGCGTTGCATCCAACATCGCACGCATACAGTCTACGGAGTGCAACAGGATTTCCACATCCGGTTGCGTAACAAAGCGCTCTCCACTGCGCATTTGATCCATCAATGTTTCCACTAAATGAGTAAATTCCGCGACCGCGGTGAAGCCAAAGGTGGCAGCCCCGCCTTTAATTGAATGCGCCGCTCTGAAGATGCTGTTTATTTTTTCGTTGTCCGCCGCCCCCACGTCGAGATTCAGCAACGCGGACTCCATCGCCGCCAAGCCCTCAAAGCTCTCTTCAAAAAACGTCTGGAAAAACTGAGTGACATCGACTGGCATAAGTTATCCCAACACTTTGCGTATAGTGGCCAATAATTGATCCGGGCTAAACGGTTTGACGATCCACCCCGTGGCGCCTGCCGCCTTGCCCTCACCTTTTTTTTCGGGCGAAGATTCAGTAGTCAACGTCAATATCGGTGTAAATTTGTAGCTCTCTAAACCGCGCAGTTCTTTAATTAAAC
>JAOUGF010000225.1 GCA_029857925.1 Gammaproteobacteria bacterium | reverse complement strand
TAAAAAACGCATAAGTTTATTCGTCTGGTTAGGGTTAATCAGCGTGATTGCGCAGGCCGCGCCGCCGCCGTTGGCGCCGTTGGCGGCCAAGGCCTATGTGTTGATGGACTTTCATACCGGCATGGTCATCGCGGCTAAGGACGCCGATGTGCCGTTGGAGCCCGCCAGTTTGACGAAAATGATGACCACCTACGTGGTCGAAAAGGAGTTGCGTGCCGGCCATATCCGCCTCACGGATGAAGTCAAAATCAGCAAGCGTGCGTGGCTCATGGGCGGCTCGCGGATGTTCATCGAGGTGGGGAAAAACATCGCGCTGCAAGATTTGTTGCACGGCGTAATCGTGCATTCAGGCAATGACGCCAGCGTCGCGCTGGCCGAATATGTCTCCGGCACCGAAGAGGCGTTTGTTGAATTGATGAACAAAACGGCGGCGGAGTTGGATATGCGCACCACGCATTTCATGAACGCCACCGGCCTGCCGCAGGCCAACCATTTTAGTTCCGCGGCAGACCTGGCGCGGCTGGGACAGGCCATTATTCGTGATTTTCCGGAGCACTACGCGTGGTATTCGGAAAAAGAATATACGTTTAATCGCATCAAACAACTAAATCGCAATCGCCTATTATTTGAGGTCGAGTCCGTGGACGGTATCAAGACCGGTCACACCGACACCGCAGGCTACTGTATTGCGTTGTCCGCCGCGCGTGACACGATGCGTTTTGTCGGTGTGATCTTAGGCACCAAGAGCGAATCTGCGCGCATCATGGAAGGTAAGAAGATGTTGAATTACGGCTTTCAATATTATGAGACACACAAAATCTACAGTGCGCGTCAGCCGGTGGCGAATCTGCGCGTGTGGAAGGGGGCGGCGGATAGCCTGGCGGTCGGCGTGGAACAGGATTTTTACATCACCTATCCGCGTGGCGAATACGGGCGCTTGATCTCCAAGGCCAATATCGACAAGCGTGTGATGGCACCCGTGGCGCGTGGCCAGGTACTCGGCAACATCAGCATTATCCTCGACAAACAGGTGTTGGTGACGCGCGACCTCGCGGCACTAAACGACGTGCGCAGCGGCGGTATGATCGGCAACGCATTCGATGACCTGCGGTTAGTGCTTGAATAATTCTCCAGTCTTTTTAAATGGCGCTTGGTTGCCCGCCGACCAGGCCTGTGTGCCGGTGCTGGATCGCGGGTTCATCTTTGGCGATGGCGTATATGAGGTGATCCCGGTCTATCGGGGCGCCTTCTTTCGATTAGACGAACACCTCGCGCGTTTACAGAATAGCTTGGACGGTATACGTCTACCCAACCCCTACACGGCGACGCAGTGGCATACGCTGTTTGCGGAGCTGCTTAAACGCAACGCCCCCGCAGCGCAACAAACAGTGTATGTGCAGGTCACTCGCGGCGTTGCCCCGCGCGACCTGGCATTTCCCGCCGTGCCGCCGACGGTATTTGCGATGGTGCAGGATGTCGCATCGCCCACCGCTGCGGCGCGCGCGCGCGGCATCACCGCGATCACCGTCGCGGACATTCGCTGGCAGCGCTGCCACATCAAGGCGATCACGTTGTTACCGAATGTGTTGATGCGCCAACAGGCCTTAGACGCAGGCGTGCAGGAGGCGATCTTGGTGCGTGACGGCGAGGCGCTGGAAGGCGTGGCGAGTAACCTCTTTATCGTACGCGACGGTCGATTAATCACACCCCCAAAAGGACAACATCTATTACCCGGGATTACACGCGACGTGGTGTTGGGGTTGGCGCAAGACATTGGCCTGACACCCAACGAACACGCGATCCCTCTCAAGGAACTGCAAGGTGCCGAGGAAATCTGGTTGACCAGTTCCAACAAAGAAATCCAAGCGGTCACCTGGTTGGACGGCAAGCAGGTGGGGAACGGCACGCCGGGGCCGTGGTGGGCACGCATGACCGCGCGCTACGACGCGTTCAAGATGACGTTGGGTTAGTTCAAATTAGAAAAAATTGTTGATCTCAGTCAATGCCACCCATGCCTGTGCAAAACCTACTGTAACCCTCCATACACGGGATGCCCACGTTTTTATGACGAGTGTGTCCGTTTTGCCAAAAACCGGGATACCCACTGCAACCTTTTTCCATTCGGCATCGTTTAGAAGGTTGTCACTGTCGTCGCGCGCGGACAGCTACAAGCAACCACTTTATGAATGAGGTATTTACCATGATTAAACATGGCTTGTTTTTGGCGGGCATGCTGACTGCCCTAAGCACTGGCGCGACCGGCTTGGATGAAACCACGATACGCGCGGTTGAACGTCACAGCCATTTAGTGAACGATCGCGCGGACAATGTCAGCGCGCATCGTACGCGCGATGCCGATCACCGCGCGAAGCACAGCGAACATGGACATAGAGGCCGCGACCACGATGTACGGGATGCGGATAGGCACCACGATGAAGCGCATGAACATGCACGCGAGGCCCACGAGGAACACGACCGCGACCAGCGCGGGCGCGATCACAAGGAAGACGATGTACATAAGGTGCGCAATAGTGAACAAGCGCACGACAGCATGGGCAAGGTCAATTAATTAAAGGTTTGTTTCACTCCCCAGTGACGTCCCCAGGGCCCCTACCCTGGGGGTTTTTTATCCTCTCCCCCTACAATTTGCTATGTGAACCGTCGCAAAACGGTTTTTGACCGGAATGCTTGCAGCCGCATACCGCATAGGATTGTTTTTTGGTTACTTCAAACTTCTGCGGCGAAAATTCCGAGCCTTTGTGCGAACCATCGCAAAACGGTTGTTTCGCGGACTTGCCGCACGAACACCAGTAATACACACCGGGTTCCAGCTCCACCATAAAGGGGCCTTTTTTGGCGACAACGGGGTCGGACATGTTTCTAACTCCTAATCAATAAGCCCCAGTGCAAACGCGTACCACCGACGCCTGGGGCATACGTCGCGTGTGTTAAAACTAGGGCGTGACCTGCGATGCGAAAAATTCCGGCGCGGCCAACGCGCCACGATGTATCGCCGCGTTGTAGTACTGGGTTTTGAAGCCTTTTTTGGCCGCATCTTGTTCGCGAAAGCCGTTAAACATCTGGTCTTTGCAGGTCATCGTCGCGCTCCACCACCCCGACGGATACACCGCCTGCGGGAAAAACAGCGTGGAGACATCGGCAAACCCCGCGCCGCGAATCGCATCATACATCTGTTTAATCAACAGCATGTGATACAACGGCGACTCGCTTTGTTGCACCACCATGCCGTGCGGCCCCAACGCGCGAAAGCAATCTTCATAAAATTGCTTGGAAAACAGGCCTTCGGCGGGTCCGATCGGGTCGGTGCTGTCGACGATGATGAGGTCATAGGTGCCGGGTTTGGCGTCACGCACCCATTTTATGCCGTCGTCAAAGTGCAGCGACGCGCGCGGGTCGCCATTAGATTCACACAACTCCGGAAAATACAGCTCCGACGCGCGGGTCACACCCTCGTCGATATCGACTTGTTCGGCCTTTTGCACGCCGGGGTGTTTCAATACCTCGCGTAAGGTGCCACAATCGCCGCCACCGATGATTAATACGCGGCGCGGGTTGGGATGCGTGAATAACGCAGGATGGCTCATCATTTCGTGATAGAGAAAATTATCACGTGTGGTCAGCATGACCATCCCGTCCAACGTCATGAGGTTTCCGAAGTGCTCGGTCTCATACACCTCTATGCGTTGAAAGGGGGATTGCTCGTCGTGGAGCTTGCGCTTGACCTTCAGTGAAAAGGCACTCCCCGCGACAGGGACTTCTTCAGTAAACCATTGGCCATCGAGGGACATCGGCGTGCTCCGAATTTAAGGTGAATCTTGGGCGGCAAAAAGGTAAATTATAGCGCTTTGGCGGCGGCTTGAAAAACGCCGCGTGCGCAGGGGACAAATATGACAGCGTGGAACATCCAGCAGGCACGGGCCACTTATAACATAGAACATTGGGGCGACGGCTATTTTGATGTCGGCGACCAGGGGCGAGTCGTGGTGCGTCCGCAATTTACGTCCGGTCCGGCCGTGGATTTATACGAGGTCGCGCTGCAAGTCCGCGCCGAAGGCCTGAATTGGCCGGTGTTGGTGCGCATCACCGATATCCTGCAAGACCGCGTGCGGCGTCTGACGGCGGCCTTTCGCCAGGCCAAACAAAACAGCGGCTATCAAGGCCATTACACGCCGGTCTACCCGATCAAGGTGAATCAACAACGCACGGTGGTCGAGCACCTGCTCGCGTCCCCCGACCCGTTGGGCCTGGAGGCGGGCAGCAAGCCGGAGTTGATGGTGGTGTTGGCGCGCTCCGCGCCGGGCGGCATAATCATCTGTAACGGCTACAAAGATCGCGAATACATCCGATTGGCGCTGATCGGGCGTGCGCTTGGGCACCGCATCTACATCGTCGTCGAAAAGATGTCGGAACTAGAAGTCATCTTGGAAGAATCCACCGCGCTGGGCGTAACCCCGCTGATCGGCGTGCGGGTGCGCCTGGCCTCGATCGGCAAGGGCAAATGGCAGAACACCGGCGGCGAAAAATCCAAGTTTGGCTTGTCTGCGGCGCAGGTGCTGCAAGTGGTCGCGCGCCTGACTGCGGCCAAGCGCCTGGATTGCCTGCAACTGGTGCATTGCCACCTGGGTTCGCAATTGGCGAATATCCGCGATATACAGAGCGGTATGCGCGAAATGTCGCATTTTTACGCCGAATTGCGCCGTTTAGGCGCGAATATCACC
>JAOUGF010000224.1 GCA_029857925.1 Gammaproteobacteria bacterium | reverse complement strand
GATGGTGGCTCCGGAACGCGATGTCCCTGGAATCAAGGCCAAGGCCTGCGCCAATCCTACCTTTAATGCGTCTTTCCAGCCTAAATCATCCACGGACTGTATGCTCACCTTATGCGTGCGTTTCTCTGCCCATAAAATAAACAACGCACCCACAATTGATGTAATCGCCACCGTGATAGGATTAAACAATGCCGCCTTAATGTGTTTGCCAAATAACAGGCCGCAAATTGCCAACGGTAAAAAGGCGATAAACACATTTATTACAAATCGCCGGGCCATCGTCGATGAACGCAAACCGCCTACAACGGTGAAAATCTTGGCACGGTATTCCCACATCACGGCCAGTATAGCCGCAGACTGAATGACAATCTCGAAAAGCTTCCCGCGATCATCATTAAAATTGAGCAAACTACCGGCCACAATCAAATGACCAGTGCTCGAAATCGGAAGAAATTCTGTAAATCCTTCAACAAAACCGAGAATCGCAGCCTTCAGCAACAGTAGAATATCCATTATCGTGCACCGCAGGCGTCGCTGTCGCCAATATGAGACGCCCTAACTGGGCGTTTAAATACACAGGATGGCACGTCTTTTATTACCAACCATTCCGCTGCATTCCAATTCCGCATTGCCACATCCTCCACGATAAATGTTCACAAAATTCCAGGAGGCTATTTTACACGCAGACGACGCCAATAAGCAGATTTTGCAAAGCACAGGCCAAACCCAACGCTTGCCGTCCCTAGCCTTGGGCGCTACTATGCTTAGAGGGCGATTGATTTAGGAGCTGAAAAATGCGCAGAAAATTGAGACTGGGCGTAACGATAGGAATATGGATGATCGCAGGCTACACCCACGCTGAAGTCTCTACGGCGCGCACGGCAGAAGATGTCATGTCCCCTGACTACGTTGGCATCCTAGCCAATCAACTGCCCGACCACGACAGCGCTGCCGCCGTGCTGTATAAAATCTATTGCGCTCAATGCCATCGGTTAGTTGCACCGAACAAACACACGGCCTCCGAATGGGCCGCTGTTATCACACGTATGCGCAATAAAATCAAAGGATTAGGGAAAACGCTGCCGAATGACGAAGAGTGGGACGACATCACTCGCTATGTGATCGAAAATGCGCAAAAATAAGGGCACGCCTATGGCCGCTATCGGAAATTTTGGCACGACGGTGTAACCTAGAAACAGCCGTTGGATGCCGTGGAGAGTGTGCGTTTCCGTGCGCAGGACAAGGCGCAAATCGCTGTCAATGGCGAGCCCATAACAAGATTGCGCCGCCGACATGCGCACAGCAGAGCATACCATCTGCGGCGCCGCGCGCTCACCTATTGGGTGTATGTTACACTTACAACAACCCCATTAACATCATAAGGTTAGCGCTGCCCATTGCGGTCAACCACGGTTTCTCGGTTTAACGGGCCACGCACTACGCGGCAGCGTCGCTGCGCACCGCCTTGTCCAGGGACGGAAGGTGCAGTTCGGCCTCTACATCCTCGGCGCCGAAACGCACGTCCACTTCCAAACCGCCATAAGATGACGTTTCTAAATTAACACGCAACTGATGTAACTCGGCAATACGGCGAACGATGGATAATCCGAGCCCGCTACCCGTGGCCTTGGTGCCTAACAAACGATAAAACCGCTTAAACACCTTATCTCGTTCATCCGCCGGGATACCCGGGCCGCTATCGGCCACCCGCAACAAGATGATCTCATCTTCACGCAATAGCGCGACTTCGATCAATCCTTGTTCCGGTGTATAACGTATCGCGTTGTCCACTAAATTACGCAGTAACACACGTATCGCATCACGATTCGCGCGCACGAACTTTCCGCGCGTGCCCGACAAGCTCACCTCGATTTGTTTTTCCAATGCCGTAGGCACCAGGTCGCTTAACACGTCTTCCGCTAAAATAAATAAATCGAAACGACGCACGTCGGTAGCGGCGGTTTGCGGATCTAAACGCGCCAAAGTCAGCAGCTGTTCCACTAAATGCGTGGCACGATTGACCCCGCGCAACACTTTACGCAACGCTTGGTGCGCGTCCGCATCACCCTTGGCCTGCAACGCGACCTCGGCCTGCGTTTTCAGCGCCGCCAACGGTGTACGCAATTCATGGGCGGCATCTGCGGTGAAACGTCGTTCTTGCTCAAACGCCCCTCTGAGATCCTCAAACATGTGGTTGATCGCGTCTGTGAGTGGCTTCGCCTCCATCGGCACATCGGAATCCCCTAACGGTTCCAAATGACCGGGATTACGGGCATTCATTTCCTTTGCGATTTTATCCAAAGAACTTAAGCCCCAACCGATGCCAAACCAAATAAACATCGAAAGGATGGGCAAAGACAACAATAGCGGCCACAACGTGCGCATCACCACCGCATCGGCAAAATCCGCGCGAGTATCATAACGCTCACCCACTTGCACCGCGATTTTTTCGTCAGCGGATTGCACTGCGTAAATGCGCCAACCTACCCCGTCTAGCGTAATATCGCTATATCCATCCAGGACACGGGTAAGCGGAAGGATCGGCGCTTTTTCCGATCGCATTACCAATATGGCTTTGTTAAACCATACTTGAAAGGCAAGGTTTTCTTGATATTCCACATGGCCGCCGCGCGGACTCAGCGCCACAATCTCGCCTTTATCCTCGCTATTGCGTGGATTCCAATATTCGCGCGTCTGGTGATTGCTGATCGCGTACAACACCTGCGCGGCCTGCGCCAGACGCGCGTCTAAGATCTGTTCTACTTCATGGTGAGTATCAAAATAACTGATAACCGCCGCCACCAACCACACCAGGCTGGTTGCGCTAATTGTTGTAAAAAGTAAAACTCGGCGTATAGAAGGGCCCATTAGTGTCGTTATCAGTTCCGAAGAAAGGGCCCACATATTTTCATCACCAGCTTTATAAAAACTTAAGAACGGCACGCTATTTCATTACAAATACACACTATCGTGTTCAAAATCATGTTTGCATCGTGCGTCGCAAAATTGCAACCAAAATAAGTAAAAATTATTTTAAATCCACTATTGAATTTCCTAAAAGCGCAAAAAACACTTAGACCTTGTCTATAATATACCCGACGCCGCGTATGGTGCGTATCAGATCCGCGCCCAATTTTTTTCGCAAATGATGAATATGAACTTCTACCGTATTACTTTCCACTTCATCGTTCCACGCATAAAGCCCTTCCTCCAGGCGACTGCGCGATAGTACTTTGCCGCGATTTTCCAGCAATAATTGCAAAATGGTAAATTCACGCGGAGAAATATCCACCACCTGCCCTTCAACACTCACTTGGTGGGCGGCGGGATCGACGATTAAATTATTGTGTTGAATTACCGGTGTGGAACGACCGCCGCGCCTGCGTAACAACGCGCGAATCCGCGCCGCGAGTTCCACCAAATCAAAAGGTTTGGTCAGGTAATCGTCCGCACCGTTATCCAGGCCTTTCACGCGATCATTGACCGTATCACGCGCCGTCAAGATCAATACCGGTACGTCATTGCCTTGCAGGCGCATATTTTTCAGCACTTCAACGCCGGATTTTTTCGGCAGACCCAAATCCAAAACCACCAGCTCATATTGATTGGTTTTAAGCGCCAATTCCGCCGCTTCCCCATCTTCCACCCAATCAACGGCATAGCCCTCTTGAGTGAGTCCCGCCTTGATGCCATCACCCAATAATGTATCGTCTTCTACCACCAATAAGCGCATATGCCCTGCCCTCGTAACGCCGCTCTCACGTACCTATCCACTATGACTATCGACCCGGTACAAAATCCCTTTAATTATAACGCGTTGAGGCCCATAGTCCTAGCCTTCGCGTGTCCTAAGCCGTTCCCTTGATATCGCCTGCACCTACCCCCATAAAGTAGACATCCGCTTCTTATTGATAAAGTGATACGCCGATGCGCATGGACAAATTGACGAGCAAATTTCAAACGGCCCTCTCCGACGCGCAAAGTCTTGCGCTAGGACGCGACCATACCTTTATTGAACCGCTACACCTGATGACCGCGTTGCTGGATCAACAGGGCGGTACGGTACGCCCGCTACTTACCCGCGCCGAGGTCAATACCCAACAACTGCGCTCACAATTAGGTGAGGCGCTGGACCGTTTGCCGACGGTGCAGGGCGATGGCGGCGAGGTACATGTCTCTAACGATTTAGGTCGATTGTTAAATCTTACCGATAAACTCGCCCAGCAGCGCAAAGACGCCTATGTCTCCAGCGAATTATTTGTGCTAGCCGCACTCGACGATCGTGGTGCGCTGGGTGAATTGCTGCGCAAGAACGCCGCGACCAAGGGCAATATAGAACGCGCAATCAATGAGTTACGAGGCGGCGAAAAAGTCGCCACACCCGAGGCCGAAGAACATCGTCAGGCGCTGCAAAAATTCACCATTGATCTCACCGAGCGCGCGGAACAGGGTAAACTCGACCCCGTCATCGGACGTGACGACGAAATCCGCCGCGCGATCCAAGTATTGCAACGCCGCACAAAAAACAACCCCGTATTGATCGGTGAACCCGGCGTCGGCAAGACCGCGATCGTCGAAGGCTTGGCATTGCGTATCGTCAACGGCGAGGTCCCGGAGGGCATCAAAAATAAACGCATACTGTCACTCGACATGGGTTCGCTGATCGCGGGCGCGAAATACCGCGGCGATTTTGAAGAACGTCTCAAGGCGGTATTAACCGAATTGGCCAAGCAAGAAGGTCAGGTCATCCTCTTTATCGACGAATTGCACACCATGGTCGGCGCCGGTAAGGCCGAAGGCGC
>JAOUGF010000223.1 GCA_029857925.1 Gammaproteobacteria bacterium | reverse complement strand
CATTAAACGCAACGGCGAATTCACCGTGAATATCGCATTGATCGAAGACCATATCCCGATTTTGGGGGTCATACACGCGCCGGTCACCGGTGTCACCTATTTCGCCGCGCGTGGCCTAGGCGCGCATAAAAAGACTCACGACGGTCCCGCCCATCCGATACACGTGCGCAGCGCACCATCCACACGCATCGTCGTCGCGGGCAGCCGCTCACATGCGGGCTCATCGCTGCAAGGCCTGCTGGCCAAACTAGGTGAATACGACTTGGTGGAAATGGGCAGCTCGTTGAAATCCTGTTTGGTTGCCGAGGGCGCCGCCGACTTGTACGCACGCTTCGGCCGCACCTGCGAATGGGATACCGCAGCCGCGCAATGTATTGTGGAACAGGCGGGGGGCGCCGTTACGGACATACATTTCTCCCCTCTGCGTTACAACACCAAGGAGAGTCTCTATAATCCGAATTTTCTGGTCGTGGGCGATACTCAAGTAAATTGGCAGGCCTACCTATAAAAATGCCCGCATCCTAGCGGGCATCAACAAGGCGCTTTTAGGGAGAGGGTTAGCTCGGGACCGTGGCCCTTAGACTTCTTTTTTGTGATTACATAGCGTAGCGTCGAATTGTGACGCAATGCGGACAACACGATGACGACCAGGTGGCAACGTGAATTTTTGGCATAGATTCGCGACGGCAACGCCGGACTATTTGGCGCGACATTATTGGTGGGCGTATTTGTGGCCGCCGACGGTATGGCTTTTTGACCACCAGCCTATCATCAACGCCATTTTATTCGGCCAATATAGGCGTTTATTGGATCAAGCGCTGCACCACCTCGAGCAACGCCCGCCCGGGCGACTATTGCAATTGACCTGTGTATACGGTGAATTAACCGAAAAAATCGCTGTATTACAACGCGACCAGCCGTTTTTCGTGTGTGACGTCGCCCCCATACAACTCGCATACGCGCGCAAAAAGCTGGGCGGCCATCGGCAACACAAGGCCCACCTGGCGCGCATGAACGCGGAGTCATTGGCATTTGGCAGCGATCGTTTTTCCACCGTGTTGATATTTTTTTTGCTGCATGAAATGCCTGCGGCGGCACGCGAGCGCACGCTGCACGAGGCGCTGCGCGTCACCCAACCCGGCGGACAAATCATCGTGGTTGAATACGCGCCGCAACCCGTGCATCACTTTCTCTACCGCTTCTCACTTGCGCGTAGACTATTGACGCGGCTAGAACCTTTTCTCGCGGATTTTTGGCGATTCGACATCCTCAATTGTCTACAGACCCATGCGGTGCAAGACGGAAAATCAATCGAATGTACGCAGGTACGTTATTTTTTTAAGCGCTTTTACCGCGTGGAGGTCTATGCGGTACGCACACCCCGCTAGAATAGATAACCCAGCTTCAAAAAATCCACATCAACGATAGAGATCTGATCATCCGATGCAATCCCTTTTGGTGCATCGACGAATTTCCCGTTGTCACCCGACAGGTAGCGACCGAAATTGACACCACTTCCCCAAAATAAACCGCTTTTTGCGACATAACGATAACCGACGCCAACGCCCACACCTAATTTTGCGGTGCGCGCAGCGGTGTAGCGGGTGACCCGTGCATTGCCAGCGGAGTTGAGTTGATCGCCCGAAATGTGGATACGCCCGTACTGGGTGATATCGCGCGTGGATAAGGAATTCGCGACCGTGCCGCTGCCCAGGGGCACGGTCACCACTTCCGCGATGGAACCGCGCTCATACGCGCCGCGCAGCAGACCACCGACATAAAAATGGTGCGCCGCGCGCGCCCACACCCGACGTGCATGTATATCGACGGTCGCCGCATCATAGTAGGTTGATTGTGCCGTAAGCGCCCGATACTGGCTCACGGAAAAATTCACTGCGACTTCCGTTTGTGCGAACTGTCGCGACGCATGGATGACACCCCCGCTAAATACCCTGCCGCTATTTTGCGCCAACATTTGGCGAGTGAGATTTAATTCGAGCGCATTCGACAAGGGTAAGGCGGGCCGCAAAGTGGCCGCTAAGACGTCGCTGGGGGCTTGATCCACGACGTCGGCAAGCGCCCCTTGCCCCAGGCACAACACGCCTGCAATCACGACGATAAAGCGTTGCATACCTTTGCGTCACCTCAGATACGAATTGTTTATATTGGAGACAGCAGTGTACCCCTACTTTGCACCCAGAAATAGCCGCTAATTACAAGGAATACAAGAAATAAATTCTGATTTGCGCGCGCTCAAGATTTGGGCACTCCCGTCGTTAATATAGGCTAATCGCTGGCGCTTTAGGGGAATTAGAGACGCATCATCCGCGTAACCCGCCCTCAAGACGCAGTACCGCGCATCACAATGAATTTTTGTTGTATTTTTAAAGGACTTTTTTATGAAATTGCCTACAAACATGCATCGCGTGGATCAGATCGTCCGGGTTTTCGTCAGCATCGCATGTATCTACCTTGGTTTTATCGCAACCGGCGTCATCGGCCAACCGATAATGAACCTGCTGGTGGGTATCTTCGGCATCATCAATCTATTCTCTGCCGTCACCGCGTTTTGCCCCGTCTATTTCGTCTCCGGCATTTCCACCGCCACCGCCCGCAAATCGACCCGTAGCGATACCCAGCAATCCTCATGACGCTGCGCGGCAAGCTACTATTGGGTTTTGTCGCCACGGCATTGGGTGTTACGCTGTTTTTCGGCCTCATCACATTCCAAATCGCCTCAGATCACGCCGCGATAGAAGAGCGCCACTTACTCGAGGACCTCGCCAAGAATAACGCCACTTGGGTAGCGGCCGCACTTCAAAACGTGCCCGTGGCCCAAGCCCTGGGGACGCCGCACCAGGACGTGGCCGACAAAGAACGGCTGTTGACCGCCCTGATAAACGCCGCAGGCGACATCGTGGCCAGCACAGGAGTATCTGCAACGGAGCTGAGTGAGTTCGGTGAGCCCGTGGTGCGTGCCGCCCTTCAACAAGCGAGCAACGGCAGCTTTATTGCCGAGCATGAACACTATCTGTGGGGGCTGGCACCGGTACCCAACACCTCTTACCGTTTACTGATCCTGCACCATGCGGAGGAGGAAAAAATCTCCTTTGCAAATTTTGGCGTACGCATGGTGGTGGTGGGGGCCATCGTGATCTGGTTCGCGGTGTGGGCCAGCCTTATTATCTCCGGCATCATCAGCCGCCGCCTGGAGGCCAAGAATGCCTTATTGGTCTATCAAACGCTGCACGATGACCTGACGCACCTGCCGAACCGTCGCTTGTTATATGATCGCCTTGCGCAAGCCATCTTGGTCGCACGCCGCCAACGTAAATCCGTTGCGTTAATCGTATTCGATTTGAATCGTTTCAAGGACATCAATGACACCCTAGGCCACCAGGCCGGTGATCAACTGCTGGAACAGATCGGTCCCCGTTTGCGTAAGTTATTGCGTCAATCGGACACCGTCGCGCGCCTAGGCGGCGATGACTTCGCGATTTTACTGCCCGAGGCCGGCATCGAAGATGCCCACCTGTGTACCGATAAAATATTAAAGGCGTTCAATGCGCCCTTCGAGATGAAAGGCATGTCGCTACGCTCTAGCATTAGCATAGGCATTGCCTGCTTTCCGCAGACCAGCGATGACCCCGACACGTTGATCCGCCAAGCCGAAGTGGCGCTATACCATGCGAAGGCGACGAACATGGACCGCGCGGACTATTCACGCGAACTTGATCCGAATAGCGTGGAGCGCCTCACGCTGCAATCGGATATGCAGAAATCCCTCGAACGCAATCAACTGGTCTATCATTATCAACCCAAAATCGACGTCAAGACACGCCAAATCAAAGGCGTTGAGGCCTTGGTGCGTTGGGTGCACCCGGAACGCGGCATGGTGCAGCCTGCGGATTTTATCCCGATGGCGGAACAATCGGGTTTTATCCGTGCGCTGACGTATTGGGGTGTCGAAGAGGCGCTGTCCCAGTGGCGCGCTTGGCATCAACAAAAGATGTCGATAAATATCGCGATTAACATCTCCGCGCGCAGCCTGCGTGACCCGCATTTTATTGACATCGTCACTAACTCAATAAAGCTGTCGGGCGTAAACCCGAATTGTTTGGAATTTGAATTGACCGAAAGCGCGGTCATGCTCGAACCGGAACGTTCGCGCAGTGTACTGCAGGAATTTCGCGCATTGGGCGTTGCGTTGTCGGTAGACGATTTCGGCACAGGCTTTACGTCACTGTCCTACCTAAAGGATTTACCGATCGACAAGGTGAAGATAGATCGTTCATTTGTAACGAACATCCAACACAATGTACGTGACGCTGTGCTAGTGCGTTCGATCATCGACCTCGCCCACAATATGGGGTATATGGTGGTCGCTGAAGGCGTGGAAGATGAAAAAACCTGGAACTTGCTGGAAGAAATGGGCTGCGACATCATACAAGGCTTTTACGTGACACGTCCGATGTCCGCATCGTCCTTCGAAGAGTGGCTGCGACGCTCACCTTGGAAGCTGGCCGACGCCCCACCCTCGTTTTAACGAGTAAGTTTTATTCACGCCCCAAACATACTGTAAACGGTCAACATAATCTCGACCACAATCAATATGACGATATACCACTCCACACGCAGGCCGCGCTTGGTTTGCATCACATCGAGCAGGATCTCTGCGGTACGCGAGATCAGCGCCAGTTTGCGTTCCAACGCGTTGTGACGTTCGCGCAATTCATATTCGGTATCCAGGCGTTGATAAAGACGCTCCAACTCAGGATGTTCCCACAATATATCGGGCTTTTCTTCGACCTCTACGCGCCCAACGATCTTGT
>JAOUGF010000222.1 GCA_029857925.1 Gammaproteobacteria bacterium | reverse complement strand
CGCGACGCGCGGCGAATTCTACAGCGCGTATACGCCCTATCAAGCCGAGGCCAGCCAAGGCACGTTGCAATTGATCTACGAATACCAAAGCATGATGACCGCACTGACCGGCTTGGATGTGTCCAACGCGTCGTTATACGACGGCGCATCGGGCCTGGCCGAGGCGGTGTTGATGACGGTGCGCGCGCACAAATCCAAGGGCCGTCGCGTATTAATTCCACGCAGCGTACATCCGTATTATCGCCAAACCGCGCGCAACATCGTGCGCACGCAAGGCATAGAGATGGTCGAGATCGATTTCGATCATAAAACCGGCCGCGTCGAGACCGCGCAACTCCCGGCCGACAGCGGCGCCGCCGTGGCATTGGTCATCCCGCAACCGAACTTTTTCGGCACACTCGAAGAGGTCGATCAACTCACCGATTGGGCGCACGCGCGTGGCCTATATGTCATTGCAGTCGTCAACCCGCTGACGTTGGCCTTATTAAAGCCGCCCGGTGAATGGGGCGGCAAAGGCGCCGACATCGCGTGCGGCGATGGACAACCGCTGGGCATCCCGATGTCCTCCGGCGGGCCGTATTACGGCTTCATGTGCTGCAAACAAGAACTGGTGCGGCAAATGCCGGGGCGCATCGTCGGCCGTACCGTCGATCTTGACGGTAAACCGGGTTTTACGCTGACATTGCAGGCACGCGAACAACACATACGGCGCTCCAAGGCGACATCCAACATCTGCACTAATCAAGGGTTGATGGTCACCGCCTCGACGATCTACATGGCCTTGATGGGGCCGCAAGGCCTGGCGCGCACCGCGGAACATTGCATCGCGAATACGCAAACGTTGCGCAATGAATTGCGCAGCGTTGCCGCACCGATATTTAGCGGCCCGGTTTTTCACGAGACGGTCGTCACGCTGCGCAAACCCGCCGCCGAGGTCATCGAACGCCTGGCCGCGCAACACATCGTCGGTGGCGTCGATCTCAGTGTCGATTATCCGGAATTGGGCAACGCATTGTTGGTCTGCGCGACGGAGACCAAAACCGCCGCCGATATCAGCACCTACGCACGCGCCTTAGCGACGGCACAGGCTTGAGGGACACACTATGAGTTTAATCTTTGAACAATCGCAAGCGGGCCGTTTTAATGGCGCCCAGGTGCAAAAAAATGCCGATATCTCCAGCATCCCTGCGCACCTGCGACGCAAGACCGCGCCCGCCTTGCCGGAAGTATCGGAATTACAAGGCGTGCGGCACTACACGCGTCTATCACAAAAAAACTTCTCGATAGACACGCACTTTTATCCGCTCGGTTCCTGCACGATGAAATACAATCCGCGCGCGTCAAACAAGCTCGCGATGGCACCCGGATTTCTGGCACGTCACCCGTTGGCGCACAGCAGTTTGAGTCAAGGCTATCTGGCCTGCGTGCACGACCTGCAAGAAATGATGAAGGCCGTCACCGGCATGAAGGGGTTCTCGCTGACGCCGATGGCCGGTGCGCAAGGTGAGTTTGCCGGGATTGCGATGATCAAGGCCTATCACACCGCGCGCGGCGATACCACGCGTACTGAAATTTTATGTCCCGATGCCGCACACGGCACCAACCCCGCCACCGCGACGATGTGCGGATACACGGTGCGCGAGATCCCGACCGATGCCAATGGTGATGTCGATTTAGAGGCGTTGCGCGCCGCTGTCGGCCCCAATACGGCCGGGCTGATGCTGACGAACCCCTCGACGTTGGGTGTGTTTGAACGGCGCATTGAAGAGATCGCGCGCATCGTGCATGCGGCAGGCGGATTACTCTATTACGACGGCGCGAATCTCAACGCGATCTTGGGTAAGGTACGCCCCGGCGACATGGGGTTTGATGTCATCCACATCAACTTGCACAAAACATTTTCTACGCCGCATGGCGGCGGCGGCCCTGGCGCAGGCCCGGTCGGCGTCAGCGAACGCCTGTTGCCGTTCCTGCCTATACCGATGGCGGTGTTAGAAAACGGGCGTTACCGTTGGCTGACGGAAAAAGAACGGCCGCAAACAATAGGCCGCTTATCGGCATTCATGGGCAACGCGGGCATTTTGTTGCGCGCCTATGTCTACGCACGCATGTTGGGCGACGATGGCATGCACCGCGTCGGCGAATTTGCGACATTGAACGCGAATTACTTGCTCGCAGCGTTACGCCAACGCGGCTTTGACGCCGCCTTCCCGCAACGCCGCGCGACGCATGAATTCATCATCACGCTAAAACGCCAAGCCAAAGACCTCGGCGTAAACACGTTGGACTTCGCGAAGCGTTTGTTAGACTACGGTTTTCACGCACCGACGGTATATTTTCCGTTATTGGTGCCGGAATGCATGTTGATCGAACCCAGCGAAACAGAAACGAAAGAGGCGCTGGACGCGTTTATCGACACGCTTGGCAAAATCTTGGTCGAGGCCAAGGAAACGCCCGAGGTGGTGAAAGGCGCGCCCCATCATCTGCCCGTACGTCGCTTAGATGAGGTGCGCGCCGCCAAGGAACTTGATCTGCGTTGGCGGCCTAAGACCCATGGCTAATCACGACCAAGGTCTGAAACGCGTCATCAAGGCCGCAGGCTATTCGTGGGCCGGCATCAAGGCCGCGTGGATCAACGAGGCGGCCTTTCGACAAGAGGCCGCGCTCGCCGCAGTATTGATCCCCGTGGGTGCGTGGTTAGGCAAGACCGGTACCGAACGCGCGTTGTTGATTGGCTGTGTGCTATTAGTATTAATCGTTGAACTTTTAAATTCTGCCGTCGAGGCGACGGTCGATCGTATCGGCATGGAACGCAATCCATTATCGGGGCGCGCCAAAGACTTCGGCTCTGCGGCGGTGTTATTTTCACTCATCAATGTCGCCGTGGTGTGGGCATTGGTATTAGGAGCATAAAACATGTCGGCACTTATTTGCGGTTCGATGGCCTATGACACCATCATGGTGTTTCACGATCAATTCAAAAATCACATCCTGCCCGACAAGGTGCACATGCTTAATGTGTCTTTTTTGGTGCCGGAAATGCGCCGCGAATTCGGCGGATGCGCAGGCAACATCGCATACAACCTAAAATTATTGGGCGGCGAACCATTCATCATGGCCACCGTCGGAGATGATTTCACACCCTATGCCCATTGGCTGGATACACACGTCATCAGCCGCCAATACATCCGCCAAATTGAAAACAGTTACACCGGGCAGGCCTTCATCACCACCGATCGCGATGACAATCAAATCACCGCGTTTCACCCCGGCGCGATGAGTTTTTCACACCTCAATACCATTTCTATGAGCAAAGGCATAAAGATCGGCATCGTGTCGCCCGATGGCCGCCAGGGCATGATCGATCACGCCACGCAATTCGCCGAGGCGGGCATTCCGTTTATCTTTGATCCGGGCCAGGGCCTGCCGATGTTCGACGGCAATGATCTAAAAAATTTCATCAAACAGGCGTCGTGGATCACGGTAAACGACTACGAGGCGGAACTGCTGCAACAACGCACGGGCCTCACGCCGCACCAGATCGCCGAACAAGTGCAGGCCTATATCGTCACCCAAGGCGGTAAAGGTTCGCTGATATACACCAAGCAACATCGCATCGACATCCCGACCGCGACGGCCAAAACGGTGGCGGACCCCACCGGTTGCGGCGACGCCTATCGCGCGGGATTATTGTATGGACTCACGAATGAATTGGATTGGGAAACCACCGGACGCGTCGCCGCGTTGATGGGCACATTGGTGGTCGAACACCATGGCACGCAAAAACACCAGATCAAGAATTCAGACATACATGCGCGGTTTAAAGAGGCGTTTGGCTATAATTTTTAAACCTATTTTCGGAATACTCGCATAATCCGGCAAGGGACGAATCCAGCAGATCACGATTCGTTCCCTTACTGAATTCGATAGGCAATACTTAGGTTTTCTTGCGCCACTGCCGCACCGGCCCGACATCCACATGGATAAATTTTTCGGGATAATAACCGACACCGCCGCGCCGCGTTGCTAATGCCGCCTTGTGCAAATTTTCCAATGATGTGTGACGCAGCTTAATATCGACGGCCATGCCGCGCGTATGCAAACTGTTTTTCGCGACACCATCGCCGTCACGGCGATGCAGCATGTCGTTGGTGCGCGCCGAGCGGTAACCCGATACGATTTGCAACGGCTCATGCAACGCCATCTTCTCGCTGATGCCATTTAAATAATCCAGCACCCGCAGATTGATCTTAGCGACTTCGCCGGTGCGAAAATCGCGCAATATGTGGTCGATTTGATCGATATTTTCGCTGATGTATGCGCCGTCCGCCCAATACACCAAGTTTAAATGTTCTTGTGTGTGCAGATTAAACAGCGCCAATCGACGTTCCCCCTGCGCGGCGCTGGCCCATGCACGAGGTGTAACGCTCGACAGTCCGACCCCCGCCAAGGCGGCCGCCCCCAATCCCAAAAACACTCGACGCTGCATAACCAGGCCCTCGTCCAAACTAACAAGGTCTAACTTTCAACGGGTTACAAAAAAACTAGCGCCCGTCTATGCGGGATAGCGGCGGGAATATTCGAAGAATTAAGGGTGTGGTTAACAATAACGCGAGAAACATCTATTGGGCGCGCACGGAACCACCGTGCCTGCCGAGACGGGGGACGATTAACCGAGTGCAACGCCGTGTGGACGGGTTCATAACGAGCGTTACAAGGCAGGCCGCTACGGCGGCACGCTGCTGGCCCACGAAGCGTTTGCTCAAATGCAGAATATTCTATTTAATTTCTAATAGTTAATGTTGGCGGTAGCGGCCACCAGCGGCCTCCGGGGGGGGAGACGTAAATTCGCTGCACACGCCCTTACC
>JAOUGF010000221.1 GCA_029857925.1 Gammaproteobacteria bacterium | reverse complement strand
CACTAGATAAGATGTTTGCGACACCCAAATTACCCCAGATGACCGCCCACAAGTAACCGCTGGCGAACCCCGCCGGTAGCCGCAGCGCACGGAGGTACCAGGCGACTGGCACCGTGACGACTAAGGCCCAGGCCCATGCTATAGGTGGTAAGTTTTGCTGACTGCTCGCAAGCCATGCCCCGGCCAGAAAGGCCAATGCAAGCGTATACATGCTAGGTCGGACTCCCTTCGACGATTGCGCATTGTGAAATCTCGCGCACTATTCCTTGTATTTCCTTTAATAATCTGTTCGAGCTGTCTAAATAGATACTGCGTCGTTACTCCAAGGCATCAGAGACTTGCTTGATACTCCCCTGCACTAACGTCAATACCCTATCCATGCGCGCGGCAAGCCGTTTATCATGGGTGACCACGATAAAGCTAGTCTGCATCTCGTGATGTAATTCCAACATGAGGTCATAGACATGATCGGCATTCTGCTGATCCAGATTTCCGGTGGGCTCGTCGGCCAATACGCACTGAGGGCGCGTCACCAACGCGCGCGCAAGGGCCGCACGTTGACGTTCACCGCCGGAGAGCTCGCCGGGTTTATGCAGCAGACGTTCCCCTAGCCCGACGCGCCGCAACATTTCGCTGGCTTGCTGTTCCGCCTGCAGGTGCGTGACACCGCCTATGCGTAAAGGCATAGATACATTTTCTAGCGCCGTAAATTCCGGCAATAAATGGTGGAACTGGTATACAAACCCTAAATTGCGATTACGCACACGCCCGCGCTCACGCTCAGACATCGCATGGATGTCCTGGCCGTTGATCAGCACCTGGCCTGCGCTGGGTTTGTCGAGCCCGCCCAATAAATGCAAAAGCGTACTTTTACCCGATCCTGACGCGCCTACGATTGCAATACGCTCACCGCGCGCAACCTCAAGATTGATGTCGCGTAACACCTCCACATTTAAACCACCTTCGGTAAATTTGCGCGCAAGGTGTTGGCAGTAAATGACGGTCTCAGTCGCATTATTCATAACGCAAGGCCTCTGCGGGTTGTACGCGTGAGGCGCGATAGGCCGGATAAAGCGTAGCGACTAGACTAAATACCAACGAAACGACGTCAACAGTGATAATGTCTTTAAGATGCATATCCGAGGGCAATTCTGCGATGTAGTAGACGTCGGCGGCCAAAAAGGCGACGTTAAATGTATGTTCTATCCACGGTACTATCACCCCGATATTGGCGGCGATCAGCGTACCGGATAAGGTGCCAAGCGCTGTGCCGACGACCCCGATAATAGTGCCTTGAACGATAAAAATCTGTAAGATTGAACGCGGCGTCGCACCGAGCGTGCGCAGTATGGCGATATCCGCCTCTTTATCTACCACGGTCATCACCAAAGTAGATACTAAATTAAACGCGGCCACGCCGACGATCAATGCCAAAATGATCGCCATCACGGTTTTTTCCATTTTAATCGCGCGGAAAAAATTCGCGTGTTGTCGCGTCCAATCACTGATCCAATAATCGCCAGGCAATGTTTCTACCAGCTCGCGTACGACCACGGCGGACTGAAACATGTCCGTAAGTTTTAATCGCAACCCGCTGACACGGTCTGGCATAGAAAACAACTTGCGTGCGTCTTCTAGATGTATCAATGCCAACGTGCTGTCATATTCATACATCCCCGCCTCAAAGATGCCCACCACAGTAAAGCGTTTTAGCCGTGGCAATACGCCCGCAGGGGTCACTGTGGTTTGCGGGATAATGACGGTAATCTTGTCGCCACGCATCACCCCTAACACCCGCGCCAGATCCTTGCCGAGAATGATGCCGTATTCACCCGGTTTAAGCACGTCTAAATTCCCAAACAACATCTTAGATCCGACATCCGAGACCTTGGGTTCTTCCTGTGGTAATACCGCCCTTAACATCGCACCATTCACCTGTTGGCCGGTACTCAACATCGCTTCACCTTGTATATAGGGCGCGATACCGATGACCTTGGGATGCTTCTTCGCGACGTCGGCGACCCCCTGCCAATCCGTAAGTTGGCCATCTTGGCCGCTTACCGTGGCATGCGCGGTCATCCCCAGGATGCGTACCCTCAACTCCTTTTCGAAGCCGTTCATGACGGATAGCACCACGATCAATACCATCACCCCCAATGCAATGCCTAACATGGAGATCAATGTAATGAAGGATATAAAATGGTTTCGGCGCTTCGCGCGGGTATAACGCAGGCCGACAAAAAGTTCAAATGATCGTTTCATGGGGGAGCATTAAATCATATTTGAGGCGTCGTTGCACGGACATATACAGAAAATATGGAAAATCGGGGAGTCGAGAAATCACTTTTATATAAAATGTTTTATGAGCGGGCAACTTGAACTTAACGGTGCTGAAAATTTACGCCTAGCAGGTGCGGTGCCTCGCATGTGATAGGCGTGCGATACGTTAACTTGCGCGGACCCTACTATCCAACCCTTCCTAAATATTTTTCCGCGATTTGATACAGTTTCTCTTTTACGATGGGTTTTGTAAGAAAGCCATTGCTACCTGCATTTTCACATATAGAACGATCCTGTAGTGTCGCATTGGCGGTAAGCATGACGACAGGCCCGGCATAGTAATACTTGCGCAGTTCTGTCAAGGCATCAACACCGGACATCACGGGCATTTGCATATCCATCAAAATCAGGTCAAAGCGTTCCTTTCTTGCCATTTCAACCGCAACCGCGCCGTTGCGCGCGACAAACACGGTTGCGCCAGTTTTTTCCATATATTTTTGTACAAGCAACAGGTTGACGTCATTATCATCGACTACCAACACGGTACCCGATAATTTCGGTAACTGATTTGTGTGATATTCCCGTACGCGTTGAGCTTCTTCCATTTCTTTTATCGACTGCATGAGTGTCGTCGCATTCAACGTGTCGTCACTTACGGGCAGTGACAATATGAATGTGGAACCTTTATTCGGGGCGCTAGTTGCGTTCAACGTTCCCCCCAGCAATGTAGCGATTTGACGAGACAACGGCAACCCGAGCCCCGTGCCCCCGTACTTTCTGCTAATACTCGCGTCTGCCTGTTTGAACGGAAGGAATACCTTTTCAATATCGTCTCCTGCCAGCCCGATACCGGTGTCTGTTACACCAATTAAAAGAAGATTTTTGTTCAAATTAAATGACACATGTATTTCAACAGCGCCTTTCTCGGTAAATTTAAGCGCGTTGCTACAAAGATTCAGTAAAATCTGTTTTAGACGTAGTTCATCACTAAAAATTGTAGCGGGAAATGGATATCGGTAATCTACACCAAATTCAAGTCCTTTGCGCGCAGCCTGACCGCCAATGATGGCCGCTACCGAATTGATTAATTCACGGATATTAACTATCTGGCTTTCTATATCCAATTCGCCAGCTTCAATTTTTGACAGGTCTAGAATGTCGTTAATCAAACTTAATAAATGATTACTGCTGTTACGTACGATCTCTAGCGCATAGGTTTTTTGTTCATCCGATTGACCGTCGCCAAGCGCAAAATCAGTAAACCCGATAATCGCAGTAAGTGGGGTTCTGATCTCATGGCTCATATTCGCCAAGAATTCGCTTTTTGCCTTATTTGCTAATTCAGCCTTATCCATCAGCAACTTCAGCTCATCGGCGTCCAATTGCCGTTCCATCATTATGCTGATCCAACTGCCGATCAACGCCACAAAATCCAAATCGGACTCATTAAATTCGCGTCCTATAGGGGTTCGATTGGAAAAATTGATTGTGCCATATTTTTCCTTATGTACACTTATTGTACATCCAATATAGGAATGAACGCCGGTAAAACCAAGCGCAGGATGATCTTTGTATTCCGAGTTTGACACGTCACTTATCGCAAGTACATTCGGCGATGAAAATGTGATATTGCAATAAGTCTTATCTAGAGGTATCTTCACCCCGCGTTTTGCCGGAGCGTCGCTTAATACGACGGTGTTTAGAAATTCTGAAATATTGTTATTGATATCCAATCGCCCGACCTTTCCAATTTCCATCCCCAATATCTTGCAACCGAAGCGTAACGTTTCATCTATTTGCTCATCAAAACTTAAGTCGGTACGCGAAATAATCGCGTGCAATGCACGAATTCTCCTCGCTTGTTCTAGCAAGGCCTCGTCTTCAAGGCTTATTGGTGTAGCGTAAGGTTCCACAAAAAGGTTACAAAGTATCCCGATAGTTCAATTATTGTTAAAATCGCCTATTCTACTTATAGGTATCGGCCGAGTAATCCTTTCTTTGTAGAGAATATTGAGTTATAAACTGGGATTATCCGCGTACTAAAGTACTTAAAATCAATAAGTTGCACCTTCCCCGATTTTCGGTTGCGCTAACAAGGTTTTCAACTCAGGGATACACGATCCGCAGTGGGTACCTGCCTGCGTGATTTGCTGTAAATCACGCAACGTGTTTGCACCGAGATTCAATATTGCATTTTTGAGCGTTGTACTGCGCACACCCATGCATGCACACACCAGCGTTCCGCTCTCTGCGCTTCCCGCTGGGGGACGACCGCTTAAGATTGCAGATCGGTCACGTGAACTGAGTGGGGTTGCAACGAACAACGACGCCAACCACGCGCGATCTGCGGTTACCGGCTTAGAAGAGACAAATAGGAGAGAGTGAAGTTTTCCATCGAGTATACCGCCAAGCCGCAACACGCCCGCGCCCATGTCGCCATATTCTATTATTTCTTCACAACCCGGTGCCGCCAGGTCAAACCACCCGCGCCAATCCAACGCCGATTGGCAATCCGCCATTTCATAACGGGTTACGCCCCGCCCCGGCACACGAACACAATATTCCGGTTTCGCGAGGGCGTACGCCGTTATGAAA
>JAOUGF010000220.1 GCA_029857925.1 Gammaproteobacteria bacterium | reverse complement strand
CGGTAGCGGTGTCATTATCGTCGGTATCACCACGTGTAACCTCGGACGTGCGCGACGTATTTTTTTCCGTAACCTGACCCGATGCCGAATTTCGTCGGTCGTCGGAAGCCGTCCCAACTATTTTATTGTCTTCAGCGTTCGCTGCTGGCGCGTTATTATTGGGTTGCGCCGCCTCATTGGGCTGTTTGCCTTGCACCGTTGAACTATTAAATTGTGAGGGTGGCGCTTCTATGGGCGTCGCGGTACGCGAGGCCAAATTGGGCCTTGCACTCGTTCCGATCCCTATACCGTTGATGCCTAACACGCCTGTATATTCCTTTTTTACCCCCGATTGGGGCACACGCATGAATACATCAGCAAGCATCGTACCAGACTACTTCTTAGTTGACTCCCGTGCAGCCCTATCGTCGATATCGCGCTGGTTTTTACGTTCTGCTGCAGCCTCTTCGACATGTTTTGCGCTCGCAACTACCCCTGCGACGGCATCACTTTTACTGTGAGCGGCCAACCATTGCCGCTTCCTGGCCTCATAATCGGCCTTATGCCGCTCAACAATTTGTTTCTGCCGCCCGATCGCCTGTCCGAGACTTTCCATAAACGCCCGAAAATCAAGCAGTTTTTGCGCCTCTACGCCTTGCCCGCCCGCAGCCAAAAAGCGTTGTTCATATTCCAATCGATATTCTTCCAATTGCTCCAGGCGTCTTAGTTGCAATAACATTGCCCCTTGCGCCTTTTGTAAGATTTGAGCAACCTTATCCTCGCGATCACGCATGACCTTACTAACAATCGTTAGGCGTTTTGAACGTTTCATTGTCAACTCTGGTTAGCGCCGCTCAAAGCGGACTTTAGGCGCAACAAACTCTCATCGTACCCCACCCTTTCATAAATATCCTGACGCATAAATTTTTGCAGCTCAGGTTGTATATGTATTGCCTCATCTATACGTGCATCACTTCCCGTGACATAGGCCCCCACACTAATTAAATCGCGATTTTGTTGATAAATTGAATTTAACTGGCGAAATTTTCGCGCAAGTCCGATATGGTCATCCGCAGCAATTTCAGTCATAACGCGGCTAATCGATGCCTCTACATCCACTGCCGGATACAGACCGGCTTCCGCCAACGTGCGCGACAACACAATATGGCCATCTAGAATGGCACGAGTCGCGTCCGCTACAGGGTCTTGTTGGTCATCACCTTCAACGAGAACCGTGTAGAATGCGGTAATTGAACCATGGCCCGCATGTCCGTTGCCCGCACGTTCTACAAGCTGAGGAATCTTTGCAAACACTGAAGGCGGATATCCGCGAGTGGCGGGAGGTTCGCCTATCGCTAACGCGATTTCTCGTTGCGCCTGGGCGTAACGGGTAAGCGAATCCATCAACAATAGTACATGCAACCCTTGATCGCGAAAATATTCCGCTATGCGTGTCGCCAAATCCGCACCGTGTAAACGTAAAACAGGAGGCGCGTCGGCTGGAACGGCAATCACTACCGCCCTCGCCATGCCCTCCTCGCCTAAATTAATTTCAATAAAATCTTTCACTTCGCGGCCACGCTCGCCTATCAGACCCACAACCACAACATCTGCAGCGGTAAAGCGTGTCATCATACCCAACAAAACGCTTTTTCCGACACCGCTCCCCGCAAACAATCCCATGCGTTGACCACGACCGACGGTCAATAATGCATTAATCGCTGCGATGCCGACGTCTAGCGGCACGCTGATGCGGTCTCGTTGCAATGGATTGATTAGCGGTCCGTAAAGTGATACACGACCTTCTTCTTTCAGCGGACCCTTAGCGTCTATCGGTTTCCCGTTTCCGTCAATCACCCGCCCTAACAGACCGCGACCTACCGGTGTATATTGGGTGCGCCCTGCAGGAATGACGCGAGCGTTGGGAATTATTCCTCGCATTTGTCCAATGGGCATCAAATACAAATGATCATTCGCAAAACCTACCACCTCGGCTTCCACGACGTGTTCGCCACTCACTACTCTACATAGCGCGCCGACCGGCGCTTGGCAGCCCACCGCCTCCATGGTGAGACCCACCATTCTGATAAGCTTACCTTCCACAACGACAGCAGGTGGCACGCGCACCCTTGCTTGATATTTTGATATATTTTTTTTTAAATTTTCTAGACTGTAGACGTTTTGGCGGGTCAACGCTCTCCCTCCCTTTCACCGCCCAATACCTGGGAAATTACTTGCATCAGTCGCGCCTCGACCGTCGCATCTATGCGCGACTCATCAGACTCAATATTACAACCACCGCGCGTTAGCGCCGCGTCTTCAACGATTCTCCAACGAGACTCCTCCGCTTCATGCACAATTGCCATAGCTTCCTTCACCAAAATCGCGTCTTCCGGGTGTAAATAGACACGCACATTGCGCGCCGCAGACGGCAATGCAGCGACGCCTTGACGCAGCGCCGCCACGATCTGCCCGGGATCTGTCTTCACTTCTCTACGCACCAGATTTTTCGTCATAGCAACGACTAGACTGACCAGTTCTTGCTCTATCTCATCGTCAAGTGCCGCCAATGGTTGCGTGAAATGGGAAAACAACTCATTTAATTTATTACCTATTTCGCGTATCTCATGTTGCCCTTTTTCAATCCCAGCCAATCTTCCTTCCGTACGCCCCTCTTCGACACCAATCTTTTTTCCTTCAATTTTTCCTGCCGCGAGGCCATCTTTATACGCCTCATCGTAGGCTTGCTGTTGAATTTTCTGAATTTCCTCGACCGTAGGAAATTGAGGTTCCGGCTCTTTTTCAATAACCTGTGACTTGCTTGCAGATTCACCGAGTTCTCCGTCGCCTACCGTCGGTAGCTCCCAGCGCTGGTATGCTGTCAATTTTTCCTTTTGAATGACTTTAGACGAACTCATCGCCCTTGCCTGCTAACACGATATCACCGCTCTCAGCCATGCGGCGAGCGATGCTCACGATTTCACGCTGGGCTTGCTCAACTTCACTCAACCTAACGGGGCCTTTCGCTTCTAAATCTTCACGCAACATGTCGCCCGCGCGTTTAGACATATTTCTAAATATCTTCGCTTTGATGTTTTCATCGGCGCCTTTGAGCGCAATAATAAGCGTTTCGGAAGATATTTCACGCAACAGCGCTTGTATTCCTTTATCGTCAATTTCGAGAAGATTCTCGAATACGAACATCAGATCTTCTATTTGCTCCGCCAACTCGTGATCGATTTCCTTGACACCGTCCATAATTTCCGACTCTACCGTGGAGTCCATAAAATTCAATATATTTGCCGCCGCGCGTACGCCGCCTATGCTCGATGATTTTACATTAGTATTGCCCGCATATTGGCGCTCCATGATGTCATTCAACTCCTGTAACGCTGCCGGTTGAATTCCTTCCAATGTAGCGATACGCAATATTACATCAACTCGAACTTGCTCGGCGAACATAGACAATACCTGTGCGCCTTGTTCGTATTCCAAAAATGACAACACAATTGCTATAATTTGCGGGTGCTCATTACGAATTAATTCAGCGATGGCCCGCGGCTCCATCCACTTAAAGGCCTCCAAGCCCTTAATGTGACCACCCAACAAAATACGGTCTATAAGGCCGCTGGCCTTGTCTTCACCTAGCGCCTTCACCAATACATTTCTGATGTACTCGTCCGCATCTAAACCTAGCGCAGTGGCGGTTTCTACGATAGAATAAAACTCTTTCAATACGTCAACAACTTGCTGTTTTGTGATGTTACGCAACGCCGCCATCTGCAACCCAATTTTTTGAACTTCTTTGGGTTCCATAAATTTCATGACGCCGGCGGCCTCCTCCTCTCCCAAGGTAAGAAGCAGAATAGCCGCACGCTCAATGCCTTTTAATCCCGAGACATTGGTTGTTATCGCGGGGACTTCAACGGCACTATTGTCATCGCCATCTTTTTCCTTACCCGCGTTTTTATCCTTCTCAGGCTGACTCACCTTCCGCTACCCATACCTTAATAATTTGCGCAACGACCTTCGGCTCGGCGCGTGCCTTTTCCCTTAATCTATTTAACAAGTCTTCATAATTTGTAACACCAAAACCGGGAATCGTGATTTCTTGAAAATCTATCTCTTCTCTAACGGTCAGGCCGCCATGTCCATCTGGTACAGCGACCAATCCATCCTCGCTGCCTGGAATCGCTGGCACCTCATCTTTCTTAACCAATGCCTTCGCCACAGGGCGTAACACGAACAAGATAACCAACAGTGATAACAACGCCGCAGAAGAAAGCTTTGCAATATCGCCTACCCAGGGCAACTCATACCAAGCTTCTTTTTTCTGTGGCAATATCAAGTCCGGAGACATGAACGAAGCATTCGTCACAGTAACGGAGTCACCGCGTTGCACGTTAAATCCGATCGCCTCCTTCACTAATGCAAGAAACCGCTCCATTTCTTCTGGCGCATAGGCGACATGCGACACCTCACCCTCCTTACCCGCAACTAATTTGTCATCTAATACGACAGCAACGGACAGTCGCGTCAAAACTCCGGGTGCACGGCGCGTGTGACTGACGGTTTTATCCAACTCATAGTTATAGGTAGCCCTTTTGGAGCGCTTACTCGGCCCGCTTGTTGTGGTACTGGAATTCGAGTCAGCGGGTATTTTCTCCGGAGAATTGGCGGCACCAGGCGGTTGATTAGTCAATGCGCCTGGTACTCCACCCACATCTCCGCCTTTGCTTTCTTCTTCTTGGGTTTGTTCGCTGCGCAAGGCGGGCAGATCGGGGTTAAAACTTTCAGCGGTCTGCTCGGTTATCGAATAATCTATAGTGGCATCCACCTGAGCACGCACCGCTTCAAAGCCGACGATAGGCGTTAGCATCCGCTCTATTCGTTCCATATAATACTGTTCTAGCGTTTTTTTATGT
>JAOUGF010000219.1 GCA_029857925.1 Gammaproteobacteria bacterium | reverse complement strand
GCCGCCAATATTTGGTCAAATCCCGGTGAAATCCCCGGCAATGGCAGGGATGATGATGGTAATGGTTATGTGGACGACGTGCGTGGGTGGAATTTTGCCGACAATACCAACGATCCTATCGATCTGAATAATCATGGTACGCACGTGTCTGGCGTTATTGCCGCCGCAGGCAATAATGGAACGGGTGTGGTGGGTGTGAACTGGCGCGCCAAGATCATGCCGTTGCGATTTATGGACGCTACGGGTTCCGGGTCTACATCCAACGCGATACGCGCTATTACTTATGCTGTACGCAATGGTGCGCGCATCTCCAATAACAGCTGGGGCGGTCCGACGCAAAGTCGTGCGTTATCCGACGCCATTAGTGCCGCCAACAGCGCCGGGCACCTATTCGTGACGGCAGCGGGGAACGCCAACGCGAATATCGATACCAACCCCGAATATCCCGCAGCGTTTAACCTCCCAAACATCGTCAGCGTCGCGTCTACCGACCAAAGTGATGCGTTATCGAGTTTTTCTAACTTCGGTGCGGTGAATGTCGATTTGGCGGCGCCTGGCAGTCAAATTCATAGCACCTTGCGCAATAATCGTTATGGCTCGTTGAGCGGTACCTCGATGGCGGCGCCCTTTGTGGCGGGGGTCGCAGGCATGGTGCTTTCTCAAAACCCAGGGTTGTCCGTCACCCAACTCAAGAGCGCGCTTTTAGATAACGTTGATCCTATCCCCGCGTTGCAAGGACGCATGGTCAGTGGCGGTCGTCTAAATGCGTTTAAAGCGGTGAGTGCTGTAAGCACAGCCGCGCAGTCCCAGCCGCCGGTCAGCGTTGTCCCACTCACACTCAACGTTGCGGCCGTGCAGGCCGTCGTAGGCGATGTGGTGAACCTTGTGGTATCCGGTGGTACGCCGCCTTATACGTGGAGTTCTTCCAATACTGCGGTGCTGACAGTCTCTGCGATTGGTCTAGTGAGTGCGCAGTCTGCAGGGACGGCCACCGTGACGGTGTCCGATAGCGGTGGCTTGCAGCTGACGATTGGTGCCGTGGTATCTGCATTGCCTCCACGCAATATCCAAGTTTCTACGGTGACCAACTTACAGGTGGGGCAGACTACGCAGGTCTCTGCCGTAGGCGGGGTTGCACCTTACAGTTGGCAGGTGAGCAATCCCCAGTTGGCAACGGTGAGCGCTACAGGAGTACTCAGCGCATTGGCAGTTGGGGGCGTCACCGTGTCCGCGACGGATCGTGACGGCTTTACAGGGACTAGCGCAATCATTAGTCTGTTGCCGGTACCTGCCGCCGTTGTTACACCTACTCCACCCGTTACGCCGCCGACGTTGCCTACACCACCAACGCCGACGATGCCCGCGACCATGCCGGTCACGATGTCTAATAATATCGTAAGCACGTTCAATACGTTGCAAGCCAACGTTGTAGGGGGCAAGGCACCGTATACGTGGACACTTTCCAGCAGTAATGGAGGGACTATTTTTCCAGACCAACTCAATCCTACAATTGCTTGGTTCACGGCAGGTAGTGTTGCAAATATCGCCGTCTCGGTGGTGGTAACGGATGCAAACGGGTCGCGTAGTGAGAGCGCCAGTATCGCGGTAGTCAATGCGTTAAAATAATAACCTTGGTATATTCTGGATTTGCTAGGGTGTAAGGGCTATGATAGGCAGCTCTAGCATTGCATTTGGTGGGCTGCGGTGGTCACTACCCCCTATGAACGTATCGGCGGAGAGCAAGGCCTATTGCGCCTCGTCAAACGCTTCTATGAGTTAATGAGTAGTTTGCCTGAAGCACAGGCGATACGTCGATTACACCCCACCGATATTTCCACGTCGGAACATAAATTGTTTTTGTTTCTTTCCGGTTGGTTTGGCGGGCCGCCGCTCTATTTGCAGCAGGTAGGTCATCCGCGCTTGCGGGCAAGACACTTGCCGTTTCCCATCGGTGTGGCCGAACGTGACGCCTGGATGTTGTGCATGACCAAGGCATTAGACGAGATTCCGGGACTTGATGAACTCTTTCGCCAGCAGACTATTGCAGCGTTATTTCGCGTAGCCGATCACATGCGCAATCAAGACATAAGCGTGTCTTGATAAATTACCGTGTCGCCGTGCCCCGTATAACGGGTTTATGTGCCAACCACCCCACTCGCATATTAATAAAAGGCGAAAACCGGCTGGTGATGCTACCTAAGTAGCGTGCCGATATCTTGGCCTCTGCAAACAACTTGCGTTGGCGTATACCTTCCTTCTCACCTTGGTTGATAATGAAGATGCTCCCGCCCGGTTTCAACAATCCCCATGCGTGCTGCAAAAGTTGCGCTGGTTGGTAATATCGCGACGGTAGGCCCCATTGTTCCAATGGGCCGGGCGTCACAAACGGCAGGATCCACGTGATGAAATCATATTCCTCGGAGATATCTAGCAATGAACCGGGAATATATCGGCTGTCATTAAAGTGACGAGAAATATATTCGGCATACGCGCGGCGCGTGACCATATTCCAGTGACGTTGATAGCAATCGAGTTCCACGCCATCCCAAGCCGTTTGCGTAAAACTATGCAGGGCGGGGAGGTATGACCAGCTTTTGGCGCCAATATCCAAGCATTGTGACGTGGACGTGGTTTTTACGTAACGGTCCAACACATCCAGTAAATACAAGTTTTCAGTATATTCCCACCGGTTGCAGGCCTCCACCCAACGTGACATGTCATAGCGCGTCGTCAATTCCTGAACACGCGAACGGTCGGTGGACGAAAGAAAACGCTCCATCGAGCGTGTAGAACGCAGCGGCCATTTTACGGGTGGAGGGGAGTAGGTGACAGTATTTTTAATCCACCATAATGCCTCAGCGGACCACTTGCGAATATTCGTAGGAAGATCTTGTGCAGTCATGTCTAGTCGGTGCAGTCCTTGGATGAAGTGATGAGTACAAGCAAAAAATTGGCCCAGATCAAATTTGTCGCCAAACTGCGACGAATATGCAGTAAAGTTTTTGTATTGTATAGCGAATTAGTATAGTAGGTATTCAAACGGGTGCAACAATTAGTTGCATAACATCTTGGAAAAAATACTCAAGCATGGTCGTCGAACCTTCCTCCCAAGGTTTTTACAGAATCATTTGAAGGGTGATAGGGGGAGTTTTTTTTCACAGACGCCCTGTGTTGCGCTGAAATTTCTTGCTGCGCCTCGGCCGCCATTTGCGCGGCGGCGGCGGCTACTGCGCGATCTTGACCAGAGGGGCTGGCCGGGGCGGTGGCTGCGGCCTGAATGATGCGCGCCTTGGTTAATGTGGCGTGTGGGTTGTTGGGGTCTGGTGAAGTATCAATCGACACCTCGCCGCCGATTGCATAGCGTCGTCCGTCGGGTCCGGTTTGGTAAGTAAATGAGGGGCCGCCGCGTGCATAGGGGCCCGCCGCCGCGAGGTGGGCCATTTCATGGGCGCGTACCTCGCGGTCACGTGCGGCGAGGGATTCAATTTGCTTCTGTTGTTCGGGGTCGAGTTGCGCGGGGCGATCTTGACTGCGTTGATGCGCAGTCTTTCCTAGGGCATCCGTGGGTTCCTGTGCAGCGTATGCCGGCTCCGCTGTGTGTGCATTGTTCCAGCTCAGTGGGCTTGGTGTGGTTGTCACGGACAAAGGCATACAACGGTGCTCGTGGTCGTTTGCAGAGTTATCGGCGGTTCATCTGCAAAACTTTACATCTAAAATTAAATCTGTAACGCCGAATCGGTTGCCATGTAATAACGATTATTGTGGTATTTTAATTTTACGCGGATTTTTCGCCGTTCGTTACTACTTTAAAATAAAGTGCCGTTATAGTGTCAGCGGAGTATCAAGAGGCTACAACATGGAAAACGGATTCGCGGTAACCTACCGCTTGCATTATCACGAGAGTAACTTCACTTATCGACTCGGCTTTGATTCGAGCGGGTTAATCAATGATCCCAAACCTTCCCAGAATCTACCAGAATGGACGCGGTTAACTGTACATCAGTGTTCTAATTGTCCCTATACCAGCGCGCAAAAATCGCATTGCCCGATAGCCGTCAACATCTCTTTGCTAGTTAAAGATTGGAGCGAGATCACCTCCTTCGAAAAGCTTGAGTTAACGGTGGAGACTCCGCAGCGCACCATTATTAAAATGACGGATCTGCAATCGGCGTTGCGTTCCATCCTAGGGCTGGTCATGTCGGGCAGTGATTGCAACCACACGCGCTTTTTCCGATTAATGGCTAGATTGCATTTGCCGTTGTCGAACAGCGAAGAAACCGTGACCCGCGCGGTGTCCACGTATCTGCTACAGCAATTCCTGATGCATGAAAAAGGGGGTAAGGCCTCGGTGGATCTGACGGGGTTGCACGATGTCTACCATGCAATAGGGATCGTAAATCTTGCGCTATCTCAGCGACTGAAATCGCTGGAGATACAGGACGGCATTATAAACGCGCTGGTCGGCTTGGACACACTCGGGAAAACGATCGTGTTTTCTTTGGACGACTCGTTGGATTACCTAAAAGCGATTTTTCCGCCGGAGGTGGGGTAGGGGGAATGCCACTCTCGAAAAAGTAACGGCAGTGTTTGGCATTGGGGTTTACCACCGCACGATGCTCAACCTACGTGCATCTAATGCCATGGAACTGCAAACTACCCCGCAAGCCCTTCACGGCCCGCGTCAGACACATTAAACTGATGCGGGGCTTTTTCGAGCGAAGGAGACGGGCGGTGGTAAAACTACCGGCGTGTTTGGCGGAGTGGGGCACGGTGCGATTTGCGCAAGTATTCAAACAGGAAATGGAAGGCGTGCCAGCGGACGCATTACCGTTGCGTTGCGCTATGCAACACGGTTCCGCACCGGCAGACGAACCGCATCGCGTGATGCTGATCGCCACGCACGAAACG
>JAOUGF010000218.1 GCA_029857925.1 Gammaproteobacteria bacterium | reverse complement strand
CCAGGCGGGGCGTCAAAGACCACTGCCTGCGGCAGGCCCTCATGGCTAGCCTTACTCCCCGCCCCCCATTGCCCTTGTGCATTACTGCCCCAACTATAGGCGAGCCCAGTGCTCGTGCGCACACTACTAAAGGAAAACCCTGCCGCGACCTGAACCACATCGCTGATCAATGTGCCCTCCTTGGTCAATACTTCACTGACCCACGTAGTTTTGGCGGGGCTACCCAATTGGCCGACGGTATTTTCACCCCACGCGACAATGCTGTTATCAGAGCGTATCAATAATACTTGCCCCCCCCCAGCGGCGAGTCGACCTGCGACCTGCTCGCGCTTAAGGGCCGAAATCTCGCCGCAGGCCAATGTCTTAAAGGTCAACGTCGCGCTGGTTACATTGCCGAATTCGGTAGCCGCGTTAAACCGCACTTGGTAATCCGTTGCACAATTTAATGTGTTCACGAGGTAGTTGACGCGCTGTAACACCTTCTCGCTACCCACCGCCACAGGAACATTTTTTGAAATAATAACCCAAGTAGTTTCACCGTTTTTTCGATATTCAAACGTCGCGCTAGCGCCTACATAATGGGGTGTGACACTTCCAGAAAAAAGTGCGGAGGTCGCCGTCACACGTTGAATGTTCGCATTGTCAAAGGCTACTACCGGAGGTAGCGGGCAAGGCTTAGTGGGTACCTGTAGGCCAGCACCGGTAATTATCTGGTTGTTGTCCGTGAGTGTCACCACGGTGCGCGCACCGTACCGCGTATTGCATTTCAAACCGGAGATCGGCTCATTTATTGTCTGTACCCCTACGCCTGGAGCGACATTAATATCAAGCGTATTTGTAGATTCCGTAAAGCTGCCGGTGTTTCCTACAAAACCATATTCCACATGGATCTTTGCCGCTTGGCCGTACAGGTTTACTTTGGAAGAAAAGGAGAGTTCTCGCACACCCACGCTATTGTATGATTCATCCGTGACGGTGACGGCGGGACAAGTACCGGTCGCAAAGTCCAACCAAGCGCCCGCCACCTTTGTGCCCGTGGACGCGACCGTGCCAACGATACGGAACGTATAAGTTGTGCCACACAATAAGCCAAATATTGTATCGGATACACCCTGTTGACTAATGTTATTCCCGGAAAATAGGGCATCTGACGTCACCAGTGGAGACGCGGTATTCCCTTTCACTGCATATTCAAAATGATAACTGACAAAACCATCGCGGATATTACCTGTCACAACGGCATTGCCATCCACGTTAATAAAGCCCTGCAAAACCGCACCATATCGCGCCAACGCCGTATCCGTCAGTACGATATCCTTGGCGTCGTTAGTCACCACCAACTCGCCTGTATTAATTGCCGCCCAGTTCAGCCCAACCATCACCAAACCGAATACAGCATAAATAAACCGGTTATATACCACGCCCCTGACCCCCGCCTGATGCTCTAGATTTTATACCAGGTCTATTTTTAGAAGGGCTTAAAACATGAAAAATTGTCAATTATATTTCACCCAGATTTCCCCACGCCCCCTCCTGCGAACGATCAGTGCATTGAGCGTCCGCGCTACGACGTTCTATGGCGCTGTGGGTTGAACCCTAGGCCGTCAAAGGCACTGGATTGCTCGCCGAGCGCGCTGCGCACAGATAAAGGTTACCTCTAAAGAGAAACTGACCTCCATGCCAATGTCCGACGAGTCACGCCGCTCCCCGCTGTGCAGCGATCATTCAATTCAACCTTCTAGCTTAAGGAATTGCGCGTTTTCAGCCCACGCGATCACCTCTGTTTCTTGCCGCGCCGCATCACACCATTCTTTCATCACCGTCCATCCAAGCATTTGCTCGACATAGGCCTGAACGATGGCGGTCAACGGCACATTATAGCGGTCAAAACGTAGGCATACCGGCGCAAACATTGCGTCTGCGATGCTGAACTCCCCAAACAACCAAGGACCCGCCGAGCCGAATTGCGCGCGGCAATCGTCCCAAATTGCGAAAATACGTGCGATTTCGTTATCAACGTCACTATTTACCGTCTGCCATTGAAAGCGTGCGCGCACATTCATTGACAACGCTTTTCTTAGGTTTGAGAAACCACTGTGCATTTCCGCGCTGATTGAGCGTGCATAGGCGCGCGCTTTATGCGGTTGAGGCCAACCCTTCCCGTCTAGATAGGTTTCGGAAATATACTCGCAGATCGCCAACGAATCCCACACCGTAATATCGCCGTCCGCTAGGACCGGCACCATCCCGGTTGGTGAATACGCTAACAATTGTTGGCTGGATTGCGCGCGATACAAGGGGATACGGATTTCTTCAAACGCCAACGCGTGGTATTTCATAAACACCCAAGGACGCAACGACCAGGACGAGTAGTTCTTATTCCCAATTATTAATTGGCGCGAGTCCATCATAGCCTCCCAAGTTCTTCTTCATCGGTTAATAACGCCTCCGTTACGGCAATGTTTGCCGAAAGACGGAATATGTTTGCCGCTATATTAGCAAAAAATACCTCCGCAACACGGTTTTTATTGGCCCGTTATTTGAACTCTACAACAGCATGTAAGCAATACCTCGCCCTTGCGCTGGAGTGCACACGCGATATGTTACAACCCACCTTTTCTATTCGACCCGCACTAAGTGTAGACGCCCACGGCATTATTCAGCTGTTGAGTGTGCTCTATTCTGAAACGGAATATCTACCGCTTGCGCCTGGAGACAGTATCGCATCACCCCAAGAACTCGCGGCACGCATCAACATCGGCAATAAATCAGGAAGCGCACCGGTGTTCATCGCAGAAACGCAAGGTACTATGGTAGGGGTGATATTCGGTAGCCGAGGCATGACTGCACGCACACGCCATATTATGCATGTCGTGGTCGGCGTGCTCCAGTCCCACCAAGGCGTTGGAATAGGCCATGGCCTGATGCAAGCGCTAGAAAGTCTTGCGGCTACCCATCACCTGCACCGCATGGAATTGGCGGTACACAGCGGCAATACACGCGCCATCACCTTGTACCGCCACATGGGATACGTTCAAGAAGGTAAGAAAATTCAATCAGTGTGCATCCGTAATAAATATGTTGATGAATTAATATTTGCAAAACTACTGCAGCCTTCAGAAAGGCCGACTGCAGATGCCACAGCGGCCGCAACACCCGACAAGCGCGTCGTAAGACAGAAGAAGACCGCCTAATAACCTGCGGCATCTGACGACAATGCTGTCTATGGTGCATTTCCGGCGCAAACATCATCTGAAAAATTATCCAATTGCAATTGGCACTGCCGACGCCGACGAGGCTAACGCGGACTCGATCGCGGTGATAAAATCGCGCCGCGTCAGCTTCAACATCTCCACTGGATACTCATCGAAAAAGCGTTCGATACGCGTCCGCAATTCAGCGATCGGAGTATCCTTTAGCGCGGCTTCTAAATCCAACACCATGCGACGCGGATTGACAAATATATCGCCAGTGATCCATATTTGTTTGATAGACCTTTGTACAACATCCATCGCAATCGCAACGCGCATTAAGCCACCTTGACACTTGTAAAGGCTGGTCACAATCGGGGCCTCGCTACGCGGCCGTTGAATCAAGTGAACCCATTGCGGCGTATCCATTTCAATTAACGCAGCATGAAATTTAGCGACTTCTATTTCAGTCAAATCTATCGCATCATCGAATACCACACCAAAGGCTTGAGCAAACGCTTGCGTCATGACAGATTTGACGACCGTCATAGTCGGCGCCTCCCCCAGCAGGTCCTTTAAATTCGCCACGCGTTCTCGCGCCGACGCGATAGATTTTCCGGATAGTTTTTCTGCTGCGACACGCAATACACGCAACATACGTTCGACATCAAAATCTACGAGCAACGAGCCCTGGTACAGAATGGAATCACCATCCGCCGCACCTCCGGTACCGGAAATCTTGCGTCCGTCTACTTCTATATCATTGCGCGGCCGAAATCGCGCGTCCACACCAAGCCGTCGCATGCCCAGCGCCGCGGCCTCACACACCAATTGCGCGATCGACGACATGTCCTGCGTACCTAGCGTCTGTTTGTCGATATAGAGTTCCCAACCGATTTGAGCTTCATCAAAATAAATCGCACCGCCACCGGTGATGCGGCGTTGAATCTCTATGCCTTGTTGCCGACAATAGTCCAAATCTAATTCTTGTTCAGCGCTTTGGTGATACCCCAAAAGCGCGCTCGGTGTAAACTGTAGAAAGCGCAACGTATGCGGAATCAAACCCTCTTTGTGAGCCTCTAACATTGCTTGATTAATCGCCATATTTTCCGCCGCACGGCGTAGGCCGGTATCTATAACACGCCAGCGTCTAGCATTGTATTGCATCACTATCCCCACATACCTTGCATTGCGTGTTTGAGATGGCCATTTGCGCCCGCCACTTACGTTTAATACCATCGGCGACCCAGTCATACATTTACAGGGAGTGTGATTGCGTGCATTGCTTTTTCCAGGTACAGGCACTTTAACACTCGCCACCGAACCAGCCATACTAGGCAAAGTATAGACAGTGTACAGGGTGGCAATACGTCCCCGCGGTTATGGTTTCTTGGACGCTCGTTGCTGCAATCACCGAACGCCACTCCGAACACCCCTCGTTTGGCTCCAACGCGCCGGGAACACCTCGGTTGACGATGTCGAACTCCAAAATTTTATCGCTGGTACGTGCTGATCATAACGCGGGCATGGAACGCTAACCAGGTGCGGCTGCCGCAAAATTTTCTTGACTTGTTGGTAACCTGGCGAATGGGCACACCGCCACACAGGATGGTACGGTCAGAAAAAAACTCAACAACCGCCAAACCCTTCGGCATCCATCTTTGCCCGAAAGGCTAAGGCAGCGGCGGCACCCGTGAGGAGGTCACTCGAATCAGATGCCCAATCAAACGGTTTAATTTTAACCAGCC
>JAOUGF010000217.1 GCA_029857925.1 Gammaproteobacteria bacterium | reverse complement strand
TTTTTCCTCAAGCAATTGGCAAGGAGCCTTGACCGGATGTGGGCAACGGGGCATGAGCGGCATCGCCGATCACAATCAGGTTGTGTTTGTGCCATGTCTGGATCGGATCATGGTCATGCACGTAAATTTTGTTGATCCGTTCAACAGGCGTGCGGGCTATCATCATTTGAACCGGTTGCGGCCAGTCCGCAAAAATGGAAACCAGCTCCGCTTTATATTCAGCCGGATTTCTCTGCCCAATGTCGGCGCAGGCGACGCCACCGGCCCAATAGGCTTTGTGTTTCGTAACGGGAACAATACCGAACCGTTCTCCGACGCCCCAGTAATCCGCTACTGCGATTTCCTCCAAGTATCCTGCTTCGGACTCATAGACACCAATCCAGTTTATTAAGCCTTGATAGAGGTGCGCGTTGTCATCATACACATACCGACGGGCACATGCAGCTATGCGGCCATCCGCACCAATAGGCACGTCGGCGGTGATCTGTACCCCATTTTGGAAGTGGACTACCGCCTGCCCAGGCTCCTTGGTTTCTATGTTGGTAACCACATGAGCGTACTGGATGGCAACCCCAAAAGATTCCAGTTTCCATATTAGGATATTATGAAAATCGTTCCTAAGAATGGAAAGACTTGAATAACCCATATGACTATTAGTCAACTCAATATCAATCGCACCCAAATTTTCGTTGGTGCTGTAAATTCGACGCATTTTTGTCAGATGCCCGGATACGGCTTCGATTTTCACTCAATACCCCGAGTTGTTCCAGCACATACGCCGCATTCGGCCACACAACAATTCCGGCGCCAATATTTGATGCGGAGTCGCACCTTTCGTAGACACTGACATCGAATCCCTTCAGTTTGAGTGCAATGGCGCTACTGACACCCGCAACGCCTCCACCGAGAATAGCTATCTTCATGCACGGAACAACCAGGCTGCGATACTGCCTTGGGTTAGGCATTCAAAACCACCTGCCAATAACCTACATCTAACCACTGGTTGAATTTATTACCGACCTCTGAAAAGTGGCCGATTTTTTTAAAATCAAACTTTTCATGTAGTTTTACGCTGGCTTCGTTCGGGAGAGCAATGATGCCAATAATGCTATGAAAATTTTTTTGTTTTAGCTGAAGAAGTAATGCTTGATATAGTCTTGTACCAATACCCTGTCCACTCGCGTTTTTCTCAAGATAAACGGTAGTTTCGGCCGTAAACCGGTAGGCAGAACGAGTATGGAATTTACCCGCGTAGGCATAACCGACAACTTTTCCGGAAACCTCGGCAACCAGCCAGGGTAAAGAAGCCAAAGTTATAGTGTTTATTCTGTCAAGCATTTGTTCAGCAGTTATCTCAACCTCTTCAAACGTAACAACAGTGTGGCGAATGTAATGATTGTAAATTTCAGCGATGGCTGCTGAATCGGTTGTAGTAGAAACTGGCCTGACTAAACAATCTTTCATAATGCCCACCTCTACGCTAACCCACAAGTGTTTTGCGACGCAGCACAGAACACTGGACGGACGAGCGAAGCGAGTGATTTATTAAGTGCAACATTAGGTGCACACTTTCTCACACACTCTCTCATAAACCAAAAACTCCATTTGAAAAATTCCAGTGCGCCTATCAGCACCGTTCACGACCTTTCTTCAGGGAACCTCTAAAAATTCGATCAGGGGATGCAGTGCTAGGCGGAAAGGGGTGAAAAAGCGCAGTTTACACGTTGTCTCAAAGGCTTGGCATATCTGAGCATTTTCGACCCTGTTCAACGACGCGATGCGCCGCTCAGTGAATCTTTAGAGGTTCCCTTCAATAAAATATTTGCTTTTATAAGGTACTCACTGAGTTCGTCCAACCACAGGATAAGATCGCGGTTGAGCGCGATCTATCCTTATTTGTTGGGCCCATTTAATATTTTTTTTCTACCACTTCTCAACAATTTCTACACCCGCCTTACCAGCAAACCTGAACCTATAACCCAAACATAACTTGATAATTTTTTAGTATTTTTCTGGATCGTGCCGATGTCTGAATGACGACGTGTGCTACATAGCCAACTAAAGTTATCAATTATTACTACGCGGCTTACTCAAAATCACCAAAGCGATTCCGCCTAGCGTCGCTATCGATGCCAGCACGAAACGCATGGTCACTAACTCGCTGAGTAAGACAATGCCGCCTAGTGCCGCGATGACCGGAACACTGAGTTGCACGGTCGCGGCGTTGGTCGACTTCAACGCGGGCACCACGGAATACCAAACAGCGTATCCCAATCCAGACGTGAGGGCACCCGACGCAATGGCGTACCACACACCCACGGTGTCGAGGTTGGTGTTGGAGATGAACAACAGGCTCAAAATTGCCGCGAAAAGTGACGCCCGTCTGAAGTTGCCGGCGGTCACGCGGGTGGGATCACCAGCGCCTTTTCCGCGAAGGGTATAAACAGCCCACGCCACACCGGCGATCATCATCAACACCGACCCCACCAACGGTGGCGCGGACAGGCCGGGTAGAAGTAAGCCAACCAATCCCGCAAACGCTATTACCAGCCCGGTAAGTTGTTGTAAACGAAGTTTCTCACCTCCCCATAAGCCATGTCCGATCATCGCGACTTGGACAGTACCAAAGAGTAACAGCGCGCCCGTCGCGGCGGTAAGGCTAATATAGGAGAACGAAAAACCGGCGGCATAAACAAACAAAGCGAACGCCGATATCCAATTTCCGCGTCCAATACGTTCACGCCCAAACAACATCGTGATCGCCCACAATACCAACGCGCCGGACATTAATCGTATGGAGGTGAAACTGGCGGCGTCGATTGCGGTATGCTTAAGTGCAATGCGACACAGTATCGAGTTGCCCGCAAATGCGATCATGGCGAGCACGGTAAGAAAAACAACGTTGATGCGCGACAATCGCGGCGACCGTTCCATGTTCACCATCGCCACCTATCTAATAAATAGTTATCAATGTGTCACCGCAGAAGAAATAAGAATCGTGCCATCGTGTAGACTCATTCTACTTTCCATTGACGAAATTCGCAACCCACAATTGCGTCGCGCCTTGTTTTTTATGTTTAGCGTGCTCTGGCTATTCTCAAACAAGTGCGGTCGCCATGGCTCTTAGGATAAGAAATAACGATAAATGATAATTTTGCTTCCGTCGATTCAACAATTTATCTGGCGCTTTCGGTGGAATGGATATTCCCTCTTACGATCCAAGCATCTACAACATGTCGTTGATTTCTAACGTCGTTTCGCCCGTTAATATAAAGAAGAACTGATGTGCTTACACCTGAAAATGCTTTACTTCCGCACCACCTTGCGGAACACGTTTTTGAATGACGATCAAATCATTGGACTGCAACAAATGCCAGCCGTGATAAACACCATCCCAAGTATAGTGATCCGCATTTTGTGTACTGACGATCTTATTAATGCTTTAATTCTATCATTATTGACACCCAACGTTCGCGGTGTGGCGCCGAATGCAACCAGCTATCCGAAGGTCACGCTCGAACGCGGTGCTGGGCGTCATTTGACTACCCCGGATGCGCCTGAGTTTGGAGGCTCCTCGTCAAACTGAGGAGCGTTTCCACCGATGTGGTCCCATGGCGCCTTTGAACCGACAAACGTGTGCATTTCGATTTGAACACCAGGGTCACCGTCGACCGTTCCGAGCGTTACACCATGCACCTTGCCGTCAAACAGGCCGCAAAGTGTAGATCCGCAAATACGACAGAACACAAGGCCCCAGCCTTGCTGCGAATTATGCCTAGTCAACTTATCTTCGCCAATGACCCAACTGAACTTACTACCCTCTGAAATTTCAGCGTAAGCCGATGACGCTCCGCTGAATGCCCTACGACAATGCGAACAGTGACACGCGCTCGCCCGACCAAGTGATCCATCAATTTTGTAGCGGACTGCACCGCAATAGCACCCACCTTCAATCACTGCTCATCGCTCCTGATCTGACGCCCAACTTTCCGCTAACTCAACGGTGTTTTGCAACGCAACGCAGCACGCCGGTCGGGTGCGCGACGCGCGCTATAGTTGAGCGGATTGTTATGTGCATTCTATCGGCTAAATTATGACCCATTTTGTAAAGGTGTGGTTTCAATATTTCTCAATGTCTTATATTCGCCGTCGAGCCAGAATTTATCTTCGATATAGCTGTCAACACGTCTAAAAACAATGATATCTGGCATCAGTGATCCCGTAAATAGACCAATTATTCCTTTCTTCATCATAGCCCCCATGTGGCCAAAATACCCCCTTCCCGCAAATTCCGGATCTTCGGAGATGATGCGACCAATATACGTGACCTTGCCCGGCAAAACAGCGAAAGAATAACTGACAGGGTATTCGCGGTATTCTGTCGAACTCGATTGAATGCCATTGGATGTTCTTATGGTTGTTAAAAAACCATGCGCCTTTGTAATACGATAGTAGCCATTGTCAATACGATAGCAATACATTCGCGCAGGTAACCGATAGGTGTTGAAAAATTGTCTACTTGGTAACGCGAATTTTCTAGGTTCTAAGAATACCAAATATTTATTTTCTGACTCATTTTTAGTTATTTCTAAGTACCATGAGTTGACCATGGCGTCCGATTCAATAGAAACAAGTAGCGCGCTACCAGATGAGTTTTCAAATGTCGCTTCATCAGAGCATTTAGTCAATAACTTCGCACCGACATTTTCCAACTCCGATGGGATCGACGCGCAAGCAGTTACAAAGGCGGAAAACGCGACAATAACAACAAACCTTTCTAAGATCATATCACACGCACCTATGATTTAAACACTTAATCGGGAGAGGAAGAAGCCTCACGGCCCCTCCCTCCCACACCACCGTGCGTATGGGTCACGTACACGGCGGTTCGATGCCCAAAGCGCTACGCGTGGCAGGCTCTGAACATATTTCCTACCGCTCAACA
>JAOUGF010000425.1 GCA_029857925.1 Gammaproteobacteria bacterium | reverse complement strand
CCCCTACTTCGGCTATTCACGGCAAGACCGCCGTTCGCGTTCGGCACGCGTGCCGATCACCGCGAAGGTGGTCGCGAATATGATCCAAACCGTCGGCACCAGCCGCGTGTTGACGATAGATTTGCATGCCGACCAGATCCAAGGCTTTTTCGACCTGCCGGTGGATAACGTATATGCGTCGCCGATCTTGCTGGGCGACATCTGGCGGCAAAAGTATGACGATTTGATCGTGGTTTCGCCCGACGTCGGCGGCGTGGTGCGCGCGCGGGCGCTGGCGAAACGACTGGACGATGCCGATCTGGCGATTATCGACAAACGCCGCCCACGCCCCAACGAGGCGCGCGTGATGCACATCATCGGCGACGTCGAAGATCGCACCTGCATCTTGATCGACGATCTGGTCGATACCGCAGGCACGCTGTGTCAGGCAGCGAAGGCGTTAAAAGAACGCGGCGCGAAAAAGGTCGTCGCCTACTGCACGCACCCGGTGCTGTCGGGGCCGGCGGTGACCAATTTAGAACATTCGCAACTGGACGAGTTGGTGGTGTGTGACACCATCCCGCTGCGTCCGGAGGCCAAGGCCTGCAAGCGCGTGCGTCAACTGAGTGTGGCCGAAATGTTGGCCGAGACGATGCGGCGCGTGCATGCGGAAGAATCCGTCAGTTCCTTGTTTATCGACTAGGCAATTGACGACGGCGGCTGGCGCCGAAAAAACCAGCGGTAGCGTATCTGGTCGCGGGTACGCATTAATCTATAGGCCGACCCCGACGTATGAAGGCTGAACTTCATCCGCGCGGGCGAGGTTCAATTTTGGAGTATTGTTATGGCAACATCAAATCTCGAATTATCTGCGCAACCGCGCGCCGATTTAGGCAAAGGTGCGAGCCGCCGCCTACGTCGCGCGAATAAAGTCCCCGCCGTGCTATACGGTGGCGGTGGCGAACCGCAAAACCTGGAATTCGGCCACGATCAAATCTGGCTGGCGCTGGCGCACGAAAGCACCTACGCGCGCATCTTGAACATTACCGTCGGCAAAGACCCGATCAAGGCCGTGTTGAAAGACGTGCAACGTCATCCGTATCGCGCGATCATCATGCACCTTGACCTGCAACGCGTGAATGAAAACGAAAAATTGCACATGCATGTGCCGTTACACTTCTTAAACCAAGACACCGCGCCGGGCGTCAAAGACGGCGGTATCGTGTCGCATCACCTGTCCGATGTCGAAGTGGTGTGCTTACCGAAAGACCTGCCGGAATTCATCGAGGTCGATGTCGGTGGCGTCGAAATGGACGGCGTGTTGCACTTGAGCAACTTGAATATGCCCGCCGGTGTACAAGTGGTACAACTGACCCATGGTCACGGCCACGAACACGATTTGCCGGTGGTCAGCATCCATCGTCCGCGCGTGGTGGTCGAAGAGGCCCCGGTCGCGGCGGCCCCGGCCGAAGGTGCGGCAGCGGCGGCCCCGGCAGCCGCCGAAAAGCCCGAGAAGAAATAATCCGAACACCCACCCATGCGACGTTGCGCGGGTGGGTAATGGATATACGCCATGGCGGAACCTATCGCCCTCATGGTCGGGTTGGGCAATCCCGGCCCGGAATATACGCAGACCCGGCACAATGCCGGGTTCTGGTTTATAGATGCCGTCGCACGCCAGTGTGGTGTGCAACTCCGTCACGAGGCGCGTTTTCATGGCGAGGCCGCGCGAGTCAATGTTTCCGGCCACAACCTGTGGTTGCTCAAACCTTCCACTTTTATGAATCGTAGCGGTTTAGCCGTTGCCGCATTAGCGAATTTTTATAAAATCGCGCCCGCCGCGATTTTAGTCATACATGACGAATTGGATTTTGACCCCGGTGTGCTGCGTCTGAAAGAAGGCGGCGGACACGCGGGACACAATGGCCTGAAAGACATCGCCGCACAATTGGGTACGCCGCAGTTTCCGCGCGTGCGTGTCGGCGTCGGTCGCGCCGCATCGGCGGCGGATAAAATTAATTATGTGTTGGGCAAACCGCCCAGCGCCGAACGCCACCAGATCGACGACGCGCTCACCGACCTGCTGCACGAATTGCCCAAATTGGTCGCTGGCGAATGGGATAAGGCGCAAATGGTTTTACACGGGCGCGGCAAGGCGCCCTAGATTTCACGCGTGCAAACGCACACTACCTAAGGAACGACGATGGGATTTAAATGCGGAATTGTTGGCCTGCCAAACGTGGGCAAATCCACCTTGTTTAACGCGCTGACAAAGGCGGGCATCGAGGCGGCGAATTATCCCTTTTGCACGATAGAACCCAATGTCGGCATGGTGCCGATGCCCGACCCGCGATTGGACGCCATCTCGGCCATCGTCAAACCGCAACGCGTAGTGCCGACGGTGATGGAATTCGTCGATATCGCGGGCCTGGTCGCAGGCGCCTCTAAGGGCGAAGGCTTGGGCAATAAATTCTTGTCGCACATCCGCGAGACGCAGGCCATCGCGCAGGTCGTGCGGTGTTTTGAAGATGACGACATCACGCACGTCTCCGGCAGCGTCGACCCGCTGCGTGACATCGAAATCATCAACACCGAATTGGCGTTGGCGGACCTCGATAGCGTCGAAAAGGGCCTGATCCGCGTCGCGCGCGCGGCCAAGGGTGGCGATAAAAAAATGCTCGCGCAAAAAGAATTGCTGGAAAAGGTGAAGACGCACCTGGACACTGCGGCGCCGATACGCGCGATGAACCTGGATAAACAACAGCTGGAATTATTATACGAATTCCATTTCTTGACGATCAAACCGACGATGTATGTCGCGAATGTTAAAGAAAACGGCTTTGAAAATAATCCGCATCTGGATCGCGTGCGCGCACACGCTCAACGCGAAAACGCATCGTTGGTAGTCATTTGCGCCGCCATCGAATCCGAATTATCCGAACTGGAAGAC
>JAOUGF010000639.1 GCA_029857925.1 Gammaproteobacteria bacterium | reverse complement strand
TATCCGCGCCGGTTACGCGCTGTTGGGGTTGCAAACCTATTTCACGGCCGGTGAAAAAGAAGTGCGCGCTTGGACGATCCCGGTCGGCGCCACCGCCCCCCAAGCCGCCGCCGCGATCCACACCGATTTTGAAAAAGGCTTCATCCGCGCCGAGGTCATAGGCTACGACGATTTTATAAAATACAAAGGTGAGGCAGGCGCCAAAGAGGCCGGCAAATGGCGCTTGGAAGGCAAAGAATATATCGTTAAAGACGGCGATTTAATGCATTTCCGATTTAACGTCTAGGCGTTTTTTTGCGGCAAACGCGTTAGGCAACGCGGGCATCCTGAAGGTTTTTTGGCGGATGCGCGTTGCTTATCCGCCCTACAATCTTGCACAACTTTGATCGAAGAGGTAGGGTGGATAAGCGCAGCGCATCCACCAATAGGCGATTGAGAGTGCTTTAAAACCTATCCAAGCTTGAAATCAGAACAACGGTTTAGAGCACGGGCATCCCGAAGGTTTTTTGGCGGATGCGCGTTGCTTATCCGCCCTACTTCGCTAATACGCGATCGAAGTAGAAGAGGTAGGGTGGATAAGCGTAACGCATCCACCAATAGCCATTCACTGCGCCGGAATCTCACGAATTTCAAAATACATCCGCGCAAGATCACCAAAAATATACGTCGGTTTGCCGCCTATGCCCGCCGTTGTGCCGGGGTCTAGGCGCAGCGTCTTCCCGCCCTTCACGTTAGCGATTTCCTCTATGGTCGCGCGATGTTCATGGCCGTTACAGACCAAATCGTATTCGCCGGTCGCAGCCATCGCCTTTGCATAATGCGGGTAATGCACCATAAAAATCTTTTTGCCCGCCAGCTCTAGACTCGCATCCTGACCGTAATAATTCACCAGCCCCTTAGACTCGGCGGCGATGCGCGACAAATGAAATAAATCACCCGTATTATTGCCGTGGATGATGTGGATAGGCAACGCGAGCTTGGTGATGGAATGCAGCGTCGACGGCGCGACCAAATCGCCGCAATGCAGCACCGCCAATGCGCCATCGCGCTTGGCGTCGGCAACCGCCGCCGTCAATAAGGCACGATGGTCGTGGGAATCTGAGACAAGACAAATAAGCATAGTGATGCATTGTAAAGCATTTTCAGCGCCATTGGGTAGCGTGGGGCGTCGCCATTCGCTATATGAAAATCCTTGTTCTATGTAAAAGATTATTAATGGGCCACGGTCTGCAAAAATATAACGGGCATGCGATCAAATGGCCAACGCACGGCTGACGTATTACAATATTCCGCGTTGTTGGTGCATTATCAATACAGGTCTAACGGCATTAAAACACGGTCCGGTCGGTAGTCCGGATGCACGCTTACCCGCGTGTCGTATCCTTCCCCTCTCGGGATGTCCATTGCCGTTGGTGTTTAACAGAGAGAGGACGTTGTGAAACTCACGGTATATTTTAATGGGCAATTCTGGCTAGGAATTATTGAACGTCACACCGAACAGGGCTTGATGGTCGCGCGCCATGTGTTCGGCGCAGAACCGAAAGACGAAGAGATATTGCAGTTTATCTCACACCTTATGACGGACTTGTTGGCGTCGCAAACCGTGGGTGTTGCGTGTGAAGAACGCGTGCGCGATTGCACCAATCCTAAACGTCTGGCGCGGCGTGCGGATTTGATTGTTATACGAGGATAATATGCAGATCAGCGGTCTGGATCACGTGGTATTGACCGTGACGGATATTCACAACACAGTCGATTTTTACACCACCGTGCTGGGGATGACGCGCGAGACCTTCGGCGAGGGACGCGTCGCGTTGAAATTTGGCGCGCAGAAGATTAACCTACACGCGCATGGCAAGGAATTTGAACCCAAGGCGGAGCGGCCGACCCCTGGCAGCGCAGATCTATGTTTTATCACGGCGACGCCGCTGGCGGACGCGATGGCGCACGTGCGCACCTGCGGCATAGAAATCACCGCAGGACCGGTACAACGCACCGGTGCGAACGGCAA
>JAOUGF010000216.1 GCA_029857925.1 Gammaproteobacteria bacterium | reverse complement strand
GCACCGCCATTAAAACCAGCGCGGCCAGCATTAAAGCCAGCGCACGCCGTACCTCGGCCAGCCGCTTGCGCAGCCAATTAGCCAATGCTCCCGTCCTTTTGGCCTGCTGTTTGCGCGACACTTCCATCCACAACATGCCGCGCAGCTTTCACCGGCGCGGCCTTTTTCACCGAACCACCCTTAGTGATCGTCGCTTTTTTCTTTTTTGCTGCTGTTTTCTTTTTCGCTACCATTTTTCACCCTTTCAAGTTATCAAAACACCACCACCGCCGAAAAATTCCGGCACCTTTTGCAACTCCGCTCTAATAATTCGCGTACAGTTATTTACACCAGTCCAAGGCGGCGAAAACCCCGCCGCTTTAACCCCCCGCTTCACCACTTGCCACACATGCCGCACCGATTGCACCAGCCAAACTACAAAGCGCGACCGATCCGGAATGATCCCGTCCCTGTAAGTTTCGACACCCACTGTTTCCACGCCGCAGGGCTTAGCTGCGACCGCTTCGCCATAGCGTCCAACCTCACCCGACGATTCCACTGCGATTTTGATAGCCGCACCACGCCCGACAAATACCCCACCCTGAGCGCGCACATATCCCGCCCAATCCGCCGCCTTGACTTCGCCATCCTCCACCCCCTCGACCCTGTTAACTGCCGCGTGCGCGGCCTTCAAATGCTCCGGCGCACCCTCCGGCATATCCTTAACCCTGCGCAACTCACGCCACACGCCGACCGGCGCGCCGCCGATCTGCTGAAACTGGCGGATTCCCCAGGTACTCGCCCAGGCCTCGACCCTCAGACTCGTTTCCATTGCCGGATTGCCATACAAGTCATTTTCTACATGCAGGCCGTCTATATTCTTCGCCACGTATTTAGCGATATAGCCCGCCGCCGTGCCGCGCTTCCAGTCTATTCGCTCGACCTTGACACGATGAACAGCCGCCCCCGCCTCATCCGGCGAATCGGCCAGAAAATAACGGCGAAAGACCTCAACGGCGGATTCCGCATGTCCAGATTCGCAGAACAGTAAAAAATGCCAGTGTGGACACCCATCATGGTGCGGCTCTGCGATCCTGAACCCGTACATACCAATTCCCCGCCGATCAAGCGCGGGTCGCACTCTTGAATAACACGAAGATAGATATTGCTGCGCCTCCCTTGGTGTGGTGCCGTCGTATTTATTATTCTCGAAAACCTTACCCTTCCCCGCGCTGATCCACTTGTGCATGCGACTAGGGCACGTCACCGTTAAAAACAGCCCAGCATGCTCACAATCGACCGCGATCCGCTCAAAACCCGCGATCCTGGTCATAAGCTCACCGCGCCGGATAGCCTTATTTCCGGTGCCCTTCGCCGCCAATTCCGCAAGGGTAAATTCCTGCTCCAACTCGTTCACCATGCGAGTGCTTTCCATCATGGAAGTATTGCGCTTGATCTGCTGCTGGCGGCGCGCCATGCTTTCATTGCTCACGTATAGATCTCGCGACCTGTTCACGTAGCCCATCCGAATGGCCGCACCCTCGACAGCCTTCGCGTGCATCTTGCGCAAACCCCGCCGCCACCAATCACGGCACGTCATGCGACCAATTGCGCCCTGATCCGAAACCTTTTCGCCTGGCGGTTCTAACTGGCACGAGCGCACAAATGATTCCATGCCAGCGCGCACCGCCTCAATGGTGTGATGTATCCGGCCAACGTCCATCGCATCGCGTGCGAATTCTTCCGCCCTGGTGCACACGTCCGCATCCGTTGCATCGAGGGGTAAACGCACCTTTGCCAGCGCGCCGGTTAAATCGCACAGCGCATGCCCCGCCGCCTGGTATGCCGCCGTTACCAAACCACGGCCAGGCGGCAGGCGATCCGCCTCGGCAATGTTCGCCATGTACGCCGACAGAATGCGCCGCTGCCACCGGACAGGGAAACCGGCTACTTTTTCCGCCGCCCAATTTTCGCGGCATTGTATTCTCAGCATGGCACCCCCTTGCACCTCGCCCCCCTCGGGTGTACGCTGGCTAAGACCTTGTAAGCCGCATTTTTAACCCACCCGAAGGAAGCACCATGCAAAACCCGCCAGAAGTTGGAAAAACCTACATTTCCGGCATTGATCCAAACATATTGATTTACGTTGAGAGCGCCGAAACCATCGACGCGGACGGGGACGACCCCGCAACGTTTTTTGTTGAAGGCTGCGCGCCAAGCGACAAGGACGACATGAGCGGCATTGGCTACGAATTTACCGAGGAAGAATGGACGGCGCATCGCTTTACTCCGTACAAGTCTTAGCGACGATCAGCACCGCTTTCATAAAGTACCCCATGCCATCACGCCCAGCGATCCGGCGCGCCGCCCTCTGAATCTCCCGCCGCTGATCTTGGCTTGCGCGGCTCAATTTCAGAATGTCCAGCCCCGCCTCTGCCGCGATCATTTGACGCCACGAAAACGGCAAAGCCGCGTATGCCTTCAAACTCGCATCCATCGCAGCTTCGCGCATTCTTCGCTGAACAGACGTAACGAATATTTCCCGACCCTCTCCGTCCTGAACCGCCGCCGCGCTCACAGCACACCCCAAATCTGATAAGCGGACAGAAAAAAAGCCCCCGCATAAGCTAGAGCCTTTCCGATTTTTCGGCACGCGATAATTCGCCGATCCTCACGGCTCAGAAAAATTGGCCGACGTGATGATAGAGCGATCATAATGTCACCCCACCACACGAGGACACACCATGCCTAACGATAGACCGATTACCGTTGACGACCTTTCGCACGCGCTTGAACAAATCGCGCTTGCTTTCGTAGATAGCATGCCCTGCCTTGTCCAAGCGATTAACGACAAAAAGCCCAACATCGCCCACGACCATATTACCGCGCTTGCCGAAAAAGCCAACAGGAACGGCGACACATTTGCCGCGCAAATTCTTACCACGATGGCAAAAGGCATTGACGCTGCCGAATGGGACGACTCTGGACAATACGGCGACTAAATTTTTCTCCACCCTGCGATCAAATCTCGCCATTGTGGATGCCGTTGAAACATACAAGTCTTTATTCATGACAACACCCCAACTTCCAAACTGAACGGCACAACCACCAGAACTAAAGTTTTCCAGCCATTCATAAAGCCCAAAGCCAGAAATATGCGCGGCTCCCTGTTAATTCCAAACTTCACCCCCCAACGTGCCTTTGCGCTCATTTTTACCCCTTCCAGTGGTTGATTGTTTGCCGTGCGGGGTTCCTTGGAAGGGAACACACCGCAGCGGCAAGCGAAATGTAACTTGACACTTTACATCATGTCAAGCACCAATTCACAATTGACAGTCAAGCGTCAAGAGACTATAAACAGCGAAAGGCAACCCCTAGGAAAGGAATCCCACCATGAAAACCACCCTTGAATTTATTTCAGACCTTAAGGCTAAGACCGGCCTAGACTCAGATTATGCAATCTCCAAAGAACTTGGAGTAACGCGCAACGCTATCAGCCTATACCGAACAGGCAAGGCATTCATGGGCGACGAAACCGCCATGAAGGTTGCAAAAATACTCGATATCGACCCCGGCTATGTTGTGGCCTGTGTACACGCAGAACGCGAAAAGATTCCCGCCGTAAAAGCAATGTGGAAACACACCGCACAAGCCCTTTACGGCCTCGCCGCCGTGCTGGCCGTGGTTGCGATCCTGCCGTTTGTCTCACTCCCCGATTCCGGCCTAATTCCAGCGGTTAGCGCATTTGACAATAACGGTTATTATGCGTTGCTTAATATACATTATGCGAATACTATCAGGGCTAATTAGACAACGTCCCCAATCTGTCTAACTTACCCTCACGGCGCGAACCCTATCGAAAAGCTTATAACGTGGATGAGAAAATCAGAGCCGCAAAGCGTAGCTTTGCACTAACCCGGACAACTAACCCGCAGAATCGAGCTTGAGCAGATCGCCCGTCTCTGAACAAAAAACAACGGGCAAATCATCATCGAACTTCGCCAGTTCCTGGTGCAAATCACGAATTTCCATTTCAGACTATTAAGAAAAGTTTGTTTAGTTAGGCGAAGAACTTCTAGACTGACCAATAAATGTAGATAGCAATAATCCCATCAGAATTGCCATATAGATATAGCCAAGCAAAGCTTCAATACCCGCAACAAGTCATACACTCTCAGTCGGACTAAAATCTCCATATCCAAGAGTTGTCCAAGTGACTATAGAAAAATAAAGGGAATCAACTGCATTATGAGTAACTCCATCTGTTGAATTGATTCCAACAATTTTATAAATATTTGCAAAAACGAATATGTTTGTAAAAGCAGTAAGCATGAGTTCTACAAACTGTATTGGCCTTTGTTGTGCACGTAATATAGAAGCATTAAAATGCCAAAGACCAGCAAAAAAAAGCAAGGTTAAGAGCTACCACAAAAAAACTACAGGATGTAAATCAGAATCAGAATACTCGTCAGAATAAGAAAATAGTGAAATTATTGACAAACAGAATATAGCCACGGCCAAAAATATTGGGGTGTATTTATATTCCAATATCATCTTGCCTAAATTCATACCTTAACCTTTCGATAAACTCTAGCAACAATCAAAATCCGGCACTTCCTGCAAAACTTTGCCGATTAATTCTCGCTACGTTTCGCCCGTTAACCTTATCACCCCTGCCGCCTGATCGCCCCACATGGAGAGCGATGTTGCGCCCGTGTAATAAACCAAGTCATGCGCTTCTGTTATCGCTTCGGCATAGGTGTTTGCCTTGAGCCAGAAGCGTTCTATTTTCGGCTTCTCGATGCCGTCTGAGTGCCAGTACCGCTTTTTTCCCTTGACGGTCGTATCGAAGTCTTTGCCGATGTACTTCGACAGATAACCCGCCAGTTTGTCGCTTTTCCACTTGCTGGACGCACCACCCCAGCGCCTGTTTGGGGCCTGGACGTTGACCGCGCCCAGCGACTTTTCGCCTAGCTTA
>JAOUGF010000215.1 GCA_029857925.1 Gammaproteobacteria bacterium | reverse complement strand
ACTGCACGGAAAAAAATAGCCTGTATTTTCAGCCTCGCGGATACGCAAGCCATACATCACATTTTGAACTTCAGCGGTGAGGCTTAGACCCCAATAGGGGCGTGTATATTGCGTGCCACTGGAAACGCCATAGTCGAGTGCCAGCCAACGTGGGACGGGCGGTGGTTGGGTGAGTTCAGTGGCGTTGCCGATCAAGGGCATTAGTCCTATGTATAGGCTGACGAGACGCACAAGCACCGGACACCTCCTGCTGGTTTTCCAGCCAGTTTACCCTAAATCTTGGGAATGGCGTAGTTTGTGGATTAAACCTAGGAACAGTTGCTGGCCGTTGCAACCGCTCATGGTGCTCATGCATTTATTTCATATCATGCATGCACCCGTTGGGGTGCGCCATGATGTAGATTGTACGTTTTGCCGCACGCAGGGCGGCGTTGCAAATCTTGTTTAGGGCTAGTCCACACGCCGCTGCGCCTTGCCCTGTGTACCGCAGAGCGCACGCTCCACGGTACCCGACTGCGGTTTCTGGGTTAAACTAGCCGTCTGTGTCGGTCTGAGGGCTGATGTGTGACGGAACAGCCGTTTTGGTGATGTTTTTTTGATCCTTTTCGCGAAATAGCGATGGTTATGCGCGTCAATCGATCGAGAAATCTGCATTAGAATGACTTTCCCTCACTACGATCGTCTATGTCCGCCAGGCGATGGTTTGAATTACATGTTATATTAGCGGTTATTAATATTTATTTGCAGGTAATCCGATGACACCCGACTTTTGGAATGAGCGTTACAGTGAAAATGGATTCGCCTATGGGACAGAACCCAACGTATTTCTTGTGGAAAGCCGCCGATATTGGGAACGCAAACAGGGCAAGGCGCTCGCGGTTGCCGATGGTGAAGGGCGCAACGGTGTATGGTTGGCAAAACAAGGGTTTGACGTGTTGTCGGTGGACGCGTCGCAGGCCGGTTTAGAAAAGGCCCAGGCCCTTGCGCAGCGGCAGCAGGTGTCGCTACGTACACTTTGCGTGGATCTCACTGCATGGACATGGCCGCGCGCGGAATTCGCGTTGGTTGCGTCCATCTATGTACATTTTCCGGAAGCGATACGTAAATCCATGCATCGCGCAATGTGGGACGCATTGGCGCCGGGGGGGATATTAGTGTTGGAGGCGTTTCGACCGGAACAGGTGCTCAACCAATATCCCAGCGGTGGGCCGCGTACATTAGATATGTTATATACATTAGATATGTTGCGCGCGGATTTTGTAGGCGCTGAAATTCTATTCGCAGATGAATTAGTGACGTATCTATTAGAAGGTAAATATCATTGCGGTGAAGGGGCGGTCGTGCGCCTCGTATTGCGCAAACCCGCGTGAGCCAGACGCCCTATGCCGGACTCGCACCGGAGCTGATTCTCGATGCGGTCGAATCACAAGGGTGGCGCGTAGACGGCCGACTTGCAGCGCTCAACAGCTATGAAAATCGGGTCTATCAAATAGGCATCGAGGACGGACCGCCGTTGATCGCCAAATTTTATCGTCCGGGGCGATGGAGCGATGCGGCTATATTGGAGGAGCACCAATTCGCCGCTGAACTGGTCGAGCGAGAAATCCCCGTTGTCGCACCGTTGCAAGACGCGCAAGGGGTCAGCCTGTGGACGTTTCAAGGATTTCGGTTTGCACTGTTTCCACGCCGCAGCGGGCGCGCGCCGGAATTGGACAACGAGGACACACTGCAGTGGTTAGGACGCTTTTTGGCGCGCATCCATGCGGTGGGTGCGATCCATCCCTTCCAGCATCGGCCGGTGTTGGATATCGTCGAATTCGGTGAACAGTCGGCGGAATTTCTGCTTAAGGATTTTTTACCCCATGAACAGCGCAACGCCTATCGCGCGGCCAGCGCTGCGGTGCTCAAAAAAATCGCAGCCGCATACGCGTCGGCGGGTGATGTCACACTGATACGTTTGCACGGCGATTGTCATCCGGGAAATATATTGTGGACGCCGGAAGGTCCGCATTTTGTCGATTTGGATGATGCGCGTATGGGGCCTGCAGTGCAAGATTTGTGGATGCTGTTGTCAGGGACGCGCACGCAAAAGTTGCGGCAAGTCGGCGTAATTTTGGATGCCTATCAGGATTTTTACGAATTTGATCCGCGCGAATTGGTGCTGAACGAGGCCTTGCGCGCGTTGCGGATCATGCATTATGCCGCCTGGTTGGCGCGGCGTTGGGATGACCCAGCGTTTCCGCAAAATTTTCCGTGGTTCAACACGCGCGCCTATTGGGAAGAACATATCTCATCATTGCAGGAGCAGGCGATGATGATGGATGAACCGCCGTTGGTATACTAGGTTATCCCAACAATTTTTTCACTGCGGCAAGCAGGCGTTCAGGCGTAAATGGTTTTTGCAACCAACCCGTGGCGCCCATGTTTTTCGCCTTGGCCTTTTTGTATTCCGCCTCTTCCGTCGTGACCATCACGATCGGAACATATTGGTAGCCGTCCAGATTGCGCAATTTACTGAGTAAGCTGATGCCGTTCATATTCGGCATATTAATATCGGCGAGCACCAGATCAACCTTATTTTGGCGTGCGACCGTCATCGCTTCCAATCCATCGTTTGCGGTCAACACTTGATGTCCTTTGCTTTCTAACACCGATTTAATCATATCGCGCATCACGCGTGAATCATCGACAGATAATATGGTTGCCATGGTCGTCACTCTGTTACCTATGCTCTCGATTGTAGCGACCGATATGGCAAGAGATTGAGCAGCACGCAACGTAGACGGAGACGCTCATGTGATTAATTCTGTGCGGTTATTACCTCATCAGCATCGCGCAGGGCGCACACTCTAGGCGAGGGCTTTAACCGCAGTCAACGGCAATTGATCTAAAGGAAAGATCGTTAATCCCCCGCCGTAACACGCGCCGGTATCGATGTAAAATACATTGCCCAATTGCAACATCTGCTCGGTCGGCGTGTGCCCGCAAAATACCCAGTCGATGCCAGCGACAGACCCCGTGTAGCGGCGATGGTAGCGTTGTCGGCTCCACAACACGTTGGCGCGTACGATGTCCTCATGGGCGACGCGTGCGACCAGCTCCGGCCAGCTCAGGCTAAAGGGTACATTGGCATGTACCAGGCCGACGACCCCTTGTGGAGTGTCTACCTCTAAGGTGAGGGGTAACGCCTTAAAGGCGTCTAAATAGTGGTTCTGCGCGTGGGCAGGTATATCTAACCACCAGTCCCCCCCGTTAGCGTGGGTCCAGGCGTGAAATATATCTCCATCTGTGGCGGCATCCATGGCCATCAATTCGTGGTTGCCAAGGATCGCGTAAAACCAGTCGCTATCCAAAAACTCTATCACACGCGCCGATTCAGGGCCTCGATCTATGAGGTCACCCACGCTGAATATGCGGTCTTTTTTGGTATCAAAATTAAGCAGTTGCAAACTGTGTTCAAGCAGGCTGAATTCGCCATGGATGTCGCCGACCACATAGTCGCGCCCGATGAGGTTTGCAGTGAAATGGCGGTTCGCAATATAGGGCATTGTCACTATTAAGGTTGGGGTGGCTAACCTAGGTTGTCGGCCGCGTACGGGGATAAATAAGGTAATTTATTTGGTTTTACGATTTTGCAGCTTAAGCAGCCCGCGTAGCGCATCCGAGAGGTCTTTGGGGTGGAATTTGGCAATATAGATATCGGCGCCGACAGACTTGCCGATCGTGACATTGGCGCTGGCGGACAACGAGGAATGCATAATCACCGGCAGCTGCGAAAAGCGAGAATCGTTCTTGATGAGCTTGGTCAACACGTAGCCATCCATCTCGGGCATTTCGACGTCGGTCAGTACAGCGGCCACCAGTTCCGATAGCGGGATACGCCCAAGTTCCGCACGTTCGTGTAATTCTTCGAGTCGGTCCCAGGCTTCGCGCCCATTTTTTGCGGAGATAAAGTGCAGGCCTAAGGTTTCCAACGTCTTTTGTATCTGCTTGCGCGCGACGGAAGAGTCATCGGCAAACAGGATGGTTTTCTGGCCTTCGACGGGCAGCAAATTTTCAAACAAATTGGGGTCACTGCCGAAATCGCTGTTCTCGACCAGGATCTTTTCGACGTCCAACAGCATCATGATGCGTCCGTCCTCCATCTCTGTGACCGCCGTGACTAACCCACCACGCGAATGCGTCAGCATCGCCGGAGGCACGCGAATCTGATTCCATTCCATACGCATGATGTGTTCAACCGCATGCACCAGAAGTCCCAAGGTGCTGCGGTTGTATTCGGTGACCAGCAACACGCGCGGGGGTTCTGCGGTCGACATATTGCAAAATTTCGCAAGGTCCACGACCGGCACGATAGTACCGCGTAGCGCGACGATGCCGAGTACCGAGGGCGGTGTGTCGGGTGCGCGGGTGATTTGCGGTGAAAGTATTACCTCACGCACTTTGAAGACGTTGATGCCGTAGATTTCGGGTTTTCTGTCGCTGCCGAGTTCTTGCCCTAACGTGAACAGCAATACCTCCAGGCGATTGGTACCGGCCAGTTGCGTGCGTTCATCCACGGCGTGGATAAAATTTCGCGCGCCCTGCGCGGCAACCGTAGTCTTGTTGGGTTTGGACATGTGCGCCTTCCTGCGGACGAGAGATGCTAGCGCAAAAAGTGCAAGCGGGGTGCCGGGGAAAGGATACAAAAAAAGTATCTAGTTCAATAAATTACGGAGTTTGAGTGGTGCAAAAGTGGGGGGAGAAAAGTGGGGCAATCCGGGCGTTGATGGATGCCCGTGCGTAGGTTAAGGGCGATACCAGCGTTTGCGCAACGCGGTGAGTACCAGATTGGGATATTCAAAGCTGCCGAGGCTGCCGTTGTAACGGCCCAGCGCGCGTATCAAATTGCCACGCTCTTTATCTATGTAATAGCGCAGGATCGTACACCCCAGGCGTAGATTGGTTTCCGCATGAAACAGGTTGT
>JAOUGF010000214.1 GCA_029857925.1 Gammaproteobacteria bacterium | reverse complement strand
CAGTAGCCCAGCGTCCTTGGTCGCTATCAGCGCTATAATCATTGTAAAACTGAGTGATTTGACACCCTTACGCATGTCCCGTTCCCCGCAATATTTTCAGATAACAGTTTGTCTATTCAGCATTATAGCTGGCTTAATTAGTATTGTCCGGTAACCCTTTGCTTTAATGTCCCAAATCATTTGTATGCCGCGTTTTAAACCATATTATAAATATAGTTTATTTTGTGTTAATATACCGCCATCCCAGAGCCTACGCATGCCTACACCCGCCGATTTTCAACACCTGACCCGCCAACTTGATGCCGTGATGCAGCGTGACCGACAGCGCCTGTGGCGGCGTGTGCAGCAATTGCGCGGGGAAGCGACACAGGCCAACCCGGAGTCCGTCGAAAAGTTGCGTCTGGACATCACCACCTCCATCGAAGAAAGTGCGCGCCGCCTGGCGCTGGTGGGCAGGTTGGAATATCCCCCGCAACTGCCGGTGGTGGAGCGTCGCGAGGAATTGCTGACGGCGATCCGCGATCACCAGGTGGTCATCATCTGCGGCGAGACCGGTTCAGGCAAAACCACGCAGTTACCGAAATTGTGTTTGGAATTGGGCCGCGGCGCACGCGGTATGATCGGCCATACGCAACCGCGCCGCATCGCCGCGCGCAATGTCGCGCAACGTATCGCGCAAGAGTTGCATACCGACATCGGCGCGATCGTCGGCTATCAGGTGCGGTTCACCGACCGCGTCGGCCAAAATTCGCTGATAAAATTGATGACGGACGGCATTTTACTCGCCGAATTGCAACAAGATCGTTTTTTAAACCAATACGACACTATCATCATCGACGAGGCCCACGAACGTAGCCTGAACATCGACTTTTTATTAGGCGTGTTTAAAACCTTATTACCCAAGCGCCCGGATCTGAAATTGATTGTGACCTCGGCGACGATAGATCCGCAACGTTTTTCACAATTTTTTAGCGGCGCGCCGGTGATAGAGGTGTCAGGGCGCACCTTCCCGGTGGAGGTACGCTATCGTTCGCTGGTCAGCGAGGCCGATGATAGTGAAGAACGCGATTTCGGCCAGGCCTTGTGCGGCGCGGTGGACGAATTGGCGCGTTTAGGCCCGGGGGATATACTCGTATTCCTCTCCGGCGAACGCGAGATACGCGAAAGCGCCGAAATCCTGCGTAAACACCACCCCACGCATACCGAAATCCTGCCGTTGTATGCGCGTCTGTCTGCCGAAGAACAACAGCGCGTGTTCAGTAATCACGGCGGTCGGCGCATTATTCTAGCGACCAATGTCGCCGAGACCTCGTTGACGGTGCCCGGTGTGCGCTATGTGATAGACACGGGCACCGCGCGCATTAGCCGCTATAATTATCGGACTAAAATCCAACGGCTGCCGATAGAAAAAATCTCGCAAGCCTCCGCCAATCAGCGTTCCGGGCGCTGCGGGCGGGTCGCCAGCGGCGTGGCGATACGTTTGTATGGTGAGGACGATTTTAATACACGCGCACCGTTTACCGAACCCGAGATTACGCGCACCAATCTCGCCAGCGTAATCCTGCAAATGAAGGTCATGCGCCTGGGGGACATCGAGGATTTTCCGTTTATCGAACCGCCGGATTCGCGCTATATCAAAGATGGATATCGTCTATTGTTTGAGTTGGGCGCCGTGGATGAAGGCGGGGCGTTGCAGCCGCTGGGCAAGACATTGGCGCGATTTCCGGTCGATCCGCAGATTGCCCGCATGTTGGTGCAGGCCGAGCGTGAACGTTGCGTCAACGAGGTGTTGATTATCGCCGCCGTGTTGAGCATCCAAGACCCGCGCGAACGGCCGTACGAGCGCGCCCAGGCCGCCGATAACGCGCACCGGCAGTTCGCGAATACAGAATCGGATTTTTTGTCGCAAATCAACCTGTGGAATTTCTTGCAGGAGCAAAAAGCGCACCTCTCCAATGCCAAATTCCGCCGCCTGTGCGAGCAGACATTTTTGAGTTTTATGCGTGTGCGCGAATGGTATGACGTGTATACGCAGTTGAAACACGAGGCCACGGAGATCGGCTGGCGTTTGAACGAGACGCCCGCGACCTACGAACAGCTGCATCGCGCGTTGTTGGCCGGGTTATTGGGCAGTGTCGGCACGCAAAGCGAGGTCGCGACTAGCGCGCCCGGCGCCGCGCAGCCTCGCGCAGCCCAGGGATCGAAAGAGTATGTCGGTGCGCGCAATATCAAATTCATGGTGTTCCCAGGGTCGGGGCTTGCGAAAAAACCGCCCAAGTGGCTGATGGCCGCCGAGATCGTCGATACCGCACGCGTTTATGCGCGCACCGTCGCACGCATCGACCCCGAATGGCTGGAAGCATTGGCGCCGCATTTGATGAAACATCATTATTCCGAACCGCATTGGGAGAAAAAGAGCGGACACGTCGGCGCGTTCGAGCGCGTGACGTTTTACGGCCTCACCGTGGTCGCGAAACGGCGCGTAAATTACGCGAAAATCGACCCGGTACATGCGCGCGAGCTGTTTATTCGTGCGGCGTTGGTGAACGGCGATTATGACAGCCGTGCCGATTTTTTCCGCCACAATCAGGCCTTGATCGCCGAGGTCTCCACACTGGAAGACAAGGCGCGGCGGCGCGATATCCTGGTCGATGACGAGAGTCTTTTTCAGTTTTATAATGCGCGCATCCCCGCCGACATCAATAACGCGCCGGCGTTTGAAATCTGGCGCAGTGAACAAGAACGCGCATCGAAGCAGCATTTGTTCCTTACAAAAGAATTTCTTATTCAACAACAACCGCAATACCTGACCGCGCAGCAATTCCCCGATCACCTGGTCATCGCAGGTGCGCGCTTACCGCTGCATTATCACTTCGCGCCCGGTGACGACGACGACGGGGTGAGCGTGCGCGTGCCGGTGGCGTTGTTGCCGCAAATCGACGCCGCACAAGGTGAATGGTTAGTGCCCGGATTAATACACGAGAAGGTCACAGAATTGATCCGCGGTTTACCCAAGGCCTTGCGCAAAAATTTTGTCCCGGCGCCGGAATTCGCGCGTGCGGCGTTGGATGCCGTGCCGTTTGGCGAGGGGCGTTTGTTGGTCGAGATCTCCGCGCGTCTAAAGCGCATGTCGGGCATAGACCTGCCGTTGGAGGTGTGGGACACCGACAAGCTCCCCAAACATTTGATGATGCGCTATGTATTGACCGATGACAGCGGCAAGGAATTGCTCTGCGGCCGCGATCTAGACGCGTTGCGCGCGCAACTTGTCGGTCGGCCGCCACCAAAAAACGTCGTCGTCTCTACGCCGGAGGTCGAGGTGCGGGGCACCACTTGGGTGTTCGGCGAACTGCCGCAAGAACGCCAGGAGGCGCGCGCGGGTTATCAACTGCGCGTATATCCCACGTTACGCGATGAGCGCGACAGCGTCGTGTTAACCCATGCGCAAACGCTGGCCGAGGCCGAGGCGCTGCTGGCGCCCGCGTTGCGACGCTTGCTGCGTTTTGCGTGTCCGCAACAAATTCTATATTTACAAAAACACCTGCCCGAAATGCAGCGCATGTGCTTGTTATATCAATCCGTCGGCGGTTGCGAGGAACTCAAGCAAGACATCATCGACAGCGCGTTGGACCGCACCTTCTTGGCGGAAGGTGCGATGCCGCGTGACGAAACCGCATTTTTGCAGCGCGTAGAGGCCCGGCGTGCCGACCTCATCGGTCACGGCAATGACATTGCGCAAGCGGTATATAGCGCGCTGCAAGGCCATGCGGAGGTGCAAAAGATGCTGAAAGGGGCGATCAATCCCGCGCGCCTACCGTTGTTAAATGACCTCAAAGACCAGGCCTCACGTTTGATCTATCGCGGCTTTGTGTCCGCCACACCGCAGGCATGGTTGGCGCATTATCCGCGGTATTATAAGGCAATGCTGGCGCGCAGCGAAAAGGCCAAGCAATATCCTGATCGCGATAACGCGCAATGGCGGGTGTTGGAGCCGATTTGGCGTGAATTCTGGGGATTATTCGTATTGCCGAAATATGCAGCGCAACCGGATTGGCAAGAATTGCGTTGGTGGCTGGAGGAATTGCGGGTGTCGCTGTTCGCACAAGAATTGCGCACCGCGATCACTGTGTCACCGCAACGTGTCGAAAAGCGCTTGCAGGCGCTCAAGAAATTGGGCTAGTTTAGCCGATAAACTCTATACTTAACACAATGACTTCATTCCTAAGCCAAACGGCGATACCTATGCGACTGCGTGCAGTATTCTTTGTCATTTGCAGTACTTCCGCCTGGATCGCGCAGGCCGAGCAAAAGCCGTCGATCAATTATTTACCTGCGATCACCGCCGCACGTGACAACCTGATAGATTTATTACGCAAAGAAAGCGTGGAAGGCGCCAGTATCGCGGTGACCGATGAACATGGCTTATTGTGGCTAGACGGTTTTGGTTATGCCGACAAAAAGAATTCAAAATATGCGCAGGGGGACACCGTTTATGGCGTAGGCGCGATCTCGATGTTGGTCACCGCGCTGGCGGTGTTGCGCGAAGTCGACAATCATAGGTTACGTTTGGATGAGCCCGTCGCGCACTATGTGCCTGAATTTGCGCCGCAACAGCGCGGTGTAACAACGGGCAAGCCGATCACGTTGCGGCATTTGCTCAGCCACCACACCGGTCTGCCCTATGGTATCTACAAAGGCATGTGGGCGCGCAGTTCCACACCCCTGGCGCAGACGATGACGTTGATCAACAACGAGTATACGGCCTATCGACCGGAGACCTTGATGACGTTCGCGATGACCAACTATGTCGTTGCGGGGCGTGTGTTAGAAAAAATAGACCAAAGTGAATTTCCACTCCTCGCGCAGCGCCTGGTGTTGCAACCTTTGCGTATGCAAAACAGCGGTTTTGCAGTGACGCCCGACATGCAGATGAAGCTCGCGCAGGGGTATAAAAATGGCAAGGCACAGCCGTTGTGGTTGGCGCGT
>JAOUGF010000213.1 GCA_029857925.1 Gammaproteobacteria bacterium | reverse complement strand
CGCGACCCCGGGGGTAAATAATTCGCCGTCGTTACTGGCCAGCGTTGCGTTGTATTCAATTGTAATGGGGTGATCGTTACGCAAGTCGATGCCGGTATTACGCGTATACCCACTCCCCGCACCGTCGCCATCGGGCATTTTACCGCCATTGGTGCCGCTCATCGTGATGTCGGTCACTATTGTAGGGTTGTACGCATTGACTGAGGACTTACCGTTAAATGCATTGACCTTGCCCAGCGCAATGGTCCCGTCGTGACAGGATAAACACATTTTAGAACCCGCACCCAACTCCGTCACACTGGGCGTCGAATCCAGCGTGCCGGACGAGTAAAGCGTGTAGGTGGCCGTGCTAAAACTGCGATTCCACAATTGCGCCGGGACTGTCTTGTTTTCGGTGGATGCCGCATGCGGTGTATGACAAAACACGCAGGTCTCATTTTGCGTGGTCGCCGTCACCGCGCGCGTTGATCCAGTAGGCAATTTAGGCGTAAACGCTGCCGCAAAGTTGTGCTTGGTGTTTAACACATCGGCAACGCGATCCGGCGCCAAGGTTTGTTGTGCCGCCAACACCACACCAGCGCCGCCACCCAGGGCAACCACCGCCAATATTCTGAACAATATACGTTTCGCGATCATGGGACCTTGCTGGGTGTGGGCGGTGGAGTGGGCACCTCAGGGGCGTCATCCAAAAACTGAAAAACCTCAACCCGCCCGTTGTACATATCGGCCACGTAGACCTTGCCGGTGGCATCCAACCACACACCTGCCGGTAAGTTAAACTGACCGCCCCCCGTACCGTTGCCGCCAATGGCGAGCAACAAGCGATTTTCGTGGTCGTATACTAACAGATAGTCGTAATAGGATTCCACCACATAGACCCTACCGGCGGCATCCACCGCAACACCCTTAGGCCGCGGCAAATCACCAATGGTTAGCCCACGCCCGCCCAAGCTCGCCAACCATTTGCCCTGCGCACTAAACCGTTGCACGCGCGAGTTCAGGCTGTCGCTGACGTAGATTTCACCGCCTGCCACGGCGAGGTGCGTAGGTGCATTGAGTTCACCGACGTGTTCGCCGCGCTTCCCAAAACGCATGACCTCGCGTCCCTGCGTATCGAATGCAATCACAATATGCGCCGCAGCGTCCGCCACATACATCCGTTGTGTCGTCGGCTCCCACGCCACACCGACGGGCCGTTGCAGCACACCTTTGCCGATCTCACCCAGCGGTTCACCCTGCGCATTCAGGCGCACGACAACACCCAGCTCTGAATCCGCCACCCAAAGTTCATTGCGCGGCCCCAAGGCTATACCCACGGGGGTTTTAAAACGCTGGCGTGGGCTTGCATCGTCCCAGTGATACAAGGTGCCGGTCGCGCGGTCAAACACCACCACCGCATGTCGACCGATATCCACTACATAGATGCGCCCCAGCGCATCATCGACAATACCGGCTTGCGGACGCGCTAACGTGTATGGCCCTTCCGCCCCAAACACCAATCCGACCAACCAATACCACACACGCAATGCACGATGTTGTGTGGCATTTTCAGGCACAACAAAATTCGGTTCTCCGATCAGCGCGCCTAAATACTGGTAGCGCGCGATTTCAGGTGCCTTAGGAAAATAAGTGGGTTCAGCGGGAGGGTAAAGTTGGTAATTACCGGGCGTCGTCGCGCATGCGTGCATCAACAAAAACAGAACAGCGCCCAAAACACGATATGCACGCACCACCCCAATGCGAGGGTACCGCGCGCAACACCTATACATTCCGGCCATGGCGTTCCGCTTCAATTCGCAAAGTGATTAAATTACGCCAACACTCGGTGGTAGCACCTTAAACACTTGTATGCGCCCGTTAAGACTATCCGCAATATACAAAGAATCACCCGCGATGGCCATATCATTAGGAAGCCGGAATTCACCCGGTCCGTTGCCATTACGACCTACGGTCTCAATCAACTGCCCTGCAGAATCGAATATCCGCAATCGATTGTCGGTGCGATCCGTGACATAGATGCGACCATAGGTATCACGTGCAATGGCCAGCGGAAAGATAAGATCAGATTGGCCGAAACTGCGCGCGAACTTCCCCTGAAGGTCGATTAACTGCATGCGCAATTCAACGCGATCCGATACATATAAACCTTCGGGTGTCATCGCCATATCGGTGATGATGCGAAAATTACCCGGCCCGGCATTCAACCCGCGCGCACCTATACCCTGTATAGCCTCACCTGCAGCGGAAAAAACGACAACATGACTATATAGCTCATCGGCTACAAACACGCGCCCTGTAGATTCATCGACGGCCACTGCAATCGGTCGCGAGATATTCGGCCCATCGCGAAACGATTGCAACACACCGCCGTTTGGCGCGAATTTCAGCACTTGCTGACCTGCTGGGTCAGCGACATATATCTCACCGCTGGCCGCAACATAGATACCACCGGCCTCGCCTACCAACTGATCGCCTGCGGTACCGATTTTCTCCAGTAGCTTTTTAGCTAAGCTATAGCGAAATAGGATATGCACGCCCGCATCGGCGATATATAGGTGATTGTCGCGCGCCGCAATTGCGACCGGACGCACCAATCTGTGTGTATTATTACCTAACGTATCCTTTAAAAACTTGTTTGTATAGCCCAATGAAAAGGTGTCCAAGGTCTGTATGTAATTTAGACTCTTGGCGACAAACGTTCCTACTGTCGTCCCTACTGGCGCGACCACCCCGGGTTTGTGCGCGCACGCGGCCAATACAACGCCGACTACGACTGCTAGTAGCGCAAACCTGCGCTTTCTTTTGGCTCTTTGTGGCATCGATTACACTCATAGGGTGGAAACGCGACTTTACCATGACATACCCCGCAATACTCACCGGAGATGATGGCGGCCATGGTCACTGGGTTTGCACCGCGTTGTGGGATAAAGATACCGGGGTGACAGTTTTTGCAAGTTAACCACTGTGTATGCGGAAGATGCGGGAAACGCACATAAGGCATAGACGCGGTATTGCGAAAAATTACGTCGAAATCAACGGAGTGCATTTTCTCATTACCCGTAATACCGGCGCGCGGGTTGACCAACCCCTTGTTCAGCGTTTCTACCCAATTGATGATACCGCGATCATCGCGCGGAAAATTCAACATCGCCTCGGCGGGCGGCTGTAAGATGCGCACGGCCTCGTTTTCTGGGTCGTGTATACCATCCTGCGCCAACGGAACCACATCGCCATTCAACTGAAAATGCCCGGAATTGTCTTCTGCGCAGAGCGGCCCGGCGATCAACGCCGCCAATGCAAGAAGTATTTGTCGTAACTTACCCATCATATTTCACCGTGCTTATTTAACCATTGATAACTTTCACATGCTCACGCCAAGCAAACGCAATATGCGTTGAACATTTTCGGTGCCTGCCTGCAGCATCAAAACGGCATTTTTATGATCACCTTCGCCCGCCGTTTTAACCGCCATTGCGCGTAAATTTTCGGCCTTGGCACTAAAAGGTTCGATAAGTTTCTCCAAATCCGCAGAGGGCGCCCGCTGTTCTTTGGCGACGGGGATGAGTTCCACATAACTGTCGTGACGGCCCAGCTCAAATTCGTACTCATCTTTGGGTGTCGCAAAATTTTTGTCATAAACTAATGTCTGTTGATGTAACATCTCATTGATCGCAAGGGTAATAACCCGTTGCGCTTGCTGCAATTTGGGATTCGCCGCATCGTACTGATTCTTTGCAGCCAGCTGAGCCGCCTCGTTCACCAAGCCCTCAACCTGTTTTTTATCGTAATCCACGCGTTTCCCGCCCGTTACCTTGGCGCGTTTCGAATTCTCTGCGTGCGATTTTTCGAAACTATGCACCGCATCCAACAAATCTACGTAGGCGCGTCGGGATTCCGCCAGCGCTTCATCGCTGCGCCTACCTGCGGTCGCCGCATTCAATCGCCTGATGTAATCTTCCGCATAGGCGAGCGTGCGCATATCGTCTTTGTTCTCGGCCAAGGCGTGGCCCTGTGCAAGTTCCTTTTCAAACTGTTTGGCCTGAGGAGGCGCGAGTGCGCTGCCCTTGGCCTTGAATAACATGCTGGCATAGGACATTTTCTGCGCGCCAGGGCTCTGTTGGGCAGGTGGCGCGACCGCAACGCCCCCAGCCGCAGCGATATGTTGCCTATGTTCTTCGGCAATTTGCCTTTGTACGTTTGCGAGATCGGCATCCGCGTTCACTATTAAAATTTTGCCTCCCATAGATTTGTGATTGCGGCATTGATAATACAATACGTCCGGCGTTTCCACCGTCGGTGTAATCGTCACTTCGCCACGGTAGGTAAAATTTCCACGCACGCCGGTGCCGAACGCGCCGCTACCCCAGCCTATTGCGCTTGTAGTTAAATAAAAATCATGTTTAATATCGGTGGCAACATCAAATGTAGATTCTATACCACGCTTCAAAATAAGCGTCTTTCCAGGTTCACCGTTAACAGTAAAGCCGAGTGAATTACCTATGCCATAACTAGGATGCGCAGTGTCCTTTATGCCGACGGTAACGCGATAGCTATTGGGCGGCAACTTACTGTGCGGGGATTGCGGTGTCGGCGCTATCATCGGGGATGGTAGTACCGGAATTTTATTTGACTCCTGCGGCAACGGGGAAGGTGTCTCCGGTATCGCGGTGGGTGTGTCAGGGATGGGCTGCGGCTTCGCAGAACGCGAGGCCGCAGCCTCTGGCAATGCAATAACCTCTACCGGCGTGTCTTCAACAACTGGGCTAAGTTCGGGACGCGCGGACCCCGGGGCCGGAGAGGGTTCCTGGCCAGGATGGACGATTTTGGCGCCAGGGCCAACAGGCACCTTGACCCCTTTGCCACGCCCCCAACTGCACCCACCTACGAGCACCAACAAGAGGCCCATGGCCCCCAGTCTATGCACCCAGGTTGAATTGCCCCCATACATCATTTTGTCGCCTGCGTGTTATGTGGTCGATGATAGCCGATGAACCGTGCCGCC
>JAOUGF010000212.1 GCA_029857925.1 Gammaproteobacteria bacterium | reverse complement strand
TCGGCGCGCACGAACGCGCTATCGGACAGGCTGTAGGTGGGTGTCACGGTCACGCTGTAACCGTTGTCGACGCCGTAAATGCCGCTGGTGCCGTCACTCAAAGACTCCACGCGCACCGGCAACGCTATCTTGCCCATCTTCGGCGTGACATAGAAGGCCATACCCGTGGCCTTGGTCGCGTTGCCGGCCGTTTGTATCGACGTATCCAACGTATGGTAGTCGATATTCGCGGCGAAGCTGATGGCGTCCATGCTGTAACTGGCGATCACATCGACGATATTGCGGCCATTATAGGCGTTGTAATAACTCGCGGTTAGGTTCACGCCTTTCAACGACGTCATCACGCCGAGCACCGATGCGCCGGTGCCATTGGTCGAGGTGTCCTTGTTGACCTCGGCATACACCTGCGCCGCGCCTAGATTATACGTGGCGCGCGCACCGGGGTAGGTCACGGGCTGCATCGCCCACACCGCGCCTAGCAACACATTCGGATTTGCAAATGTCGGCGCGATTTCATAGCCTATATTGGTCGGCAATTTGCCGATGTTTAGCGTTAAATTCGCGACCGGCGCCACCGAAAAATCGGCCACGAAAACGTTGAATCCTTCAGGTGACGAACTCAGCGCTCCTGCGGCAGCCGGAGACGGTGAAGGTTGCATTATCGTTGGCGTCTGCGAACGACCGGTTACGACGTTAAAACCTACACCGCGCGCCTTCGCGTCGCTGCTGAAATTCAAAGACACGTCCGGCACTTCAATGCTGTCCGTTTTATTGCTGCCGGTCTTGGTGTTGTAAAAATAACCTGCGGTCGCACCGCCGCTGAACGTGATGTCACCCGTTGCGCTGGTCAAATTGCCCGCCGACACCGCAGTCGCCACACCCATGCCACTCATTATCGCGATAGCCTTCTTCAATTGCATATCTCACACCCTCTCTCAAGCTTAATGGTTGAACTTCGACAATGACAATTCACGTTCAGCAAAACACTTGCCATCAATAAAAAAATGAATCAAACCATGCATTTAATTGACGTTCATCGAATTTTTTTAACGCGTGTTAGTCAATCGCGACGTTATGCGCAAATTGTTGGTGCAAGGTGCGCGTTCCCTTGCACAGATTTGGTGCGTAATAGTTATAACCCATTCAGCGACCTAACACAACCCATTGTTTAATAAGCATTAAATAAATAGGCACACCCTCTGCTATAGCACCTGTTGAGCGTTAACAATTTTGCATATACGTGTGGATCAAGAGGAGTGTGACATGAAGATGATAACGGCGATCATCAAGCCCTTTAAATTAGATGACGTGCGCGAGCGCCTGCTGCAAATCAATGTGCAGGGCATTACGGTGACCGAGGTGAAAGGCTATGGGCGCCAAAAAGGCCATACCGAACTGTACCGTGGTGCGGAATACGTGGTGGATTTTTTGCCCAAGGTGAAAGTGGAAGTCGCGGTCAGTGATGCGATGCTCGATAGCGTCATCGACGCAATTTGTAAAGCGGCGCATACCGGCAAGATAGGTGACGGCAAAATTTTCGTCTATGACATCGAAAGCGTCACACGTATACGCACGGGCGAAACCGGCGAAACGGCACTGTAATCGAGCGATGAGGATGGCGACATGAGAAGTTTTCTAAAAGTTTTGTTAATCAGTTTGAGTTTATTTGCATCGCTAATGGCGGGCACCACGGTGTCCGCAGACACACCCGCTGCCGCCGCACTCGAAGCGCCTACGGCGGCAACTCCTCCACCGGCGCCCACGCCGACGGCGAATAGCGGCGACACTGCATGGATGCTGACCTCCACCGCGTTGGTGTTGATGATGACCATCCCCGGTTTGGCGCTGTTTTACGGCGGCATGGTGCGCGTAAAAAACGTACTGTCGGTGATGATGCAGACGATCGCGATCACGGGTTTAATCACCGTGTTATGGACGATTTATGGCTACAGCATGGCCTTCAGCACCACCGGCATGGAAAAAGGCGTGATCAATCTGCATTCATTCATCGGGGCGTTGGACAAGGCGTTTCTACAGGGTGTTGGGATAAACAGCTTGACGATGACGATACCTGAATCGGTATTCGCGACGTTTCAAATGACCTTCGCGATCATCACCCCCGCGCTGATCGTAGGCGCGTTCGCGGAACGTATGAAATTCTCGGCGATGCTATGGTTCATGGGCGTGTGGTTCACCGTCGTGTATCTGCCCATCGCGCACATGGTGTGGAGCGGTGACGGCGGTCTGCTGTGGGATTTAGGTGTGTTGGATTTCGCAGGCGGCACCGTCGTCCACATCAATGCCGGTATCGCCGGTTTGGTCGCCGCACTGGTGATGGGCAAGCGCGCAGGTTACGGCAAGACACCGATGGCGCCACACAGTTTGGCGTTGACGTTGGTCGGCGCGGCGCTGCTGTGGGTGGGCTGGTTTGGCTTTAACGCGGGCAGCGCGGCGGCGGCCAATGGCACCGCAGGCATGGCGATGTTGGTCACCCAAATCGCGACCGGCGCGGCGGCACTGGCGTGGATGTTCAGCGAATGGATGGGCCACGGCAAACCCAGCGTGCTCGGCATCGCGTCCGGTGCGGTGGCTGGTTTGGTCGCGATCACGCCCGCCTCCGGCTTTGTCGGCCCGATGGGCGCGTTGGCCATCGGCATCATCGCGGGCATAGGCTGTTTCTTCGCGTCGACCAAACTGAAACGCGCGATCGGTTATGACGACAGCTTGGACGTGTTCGGCGTACACGCGGTCGGCGGCATCATCGGCGCGCTGTTGACCGGTGTGTTTGCAGTGACCGCGCTCGGTGGTTTCAAAGAAGGCATCACAATAGGTGAACAGGTGTTCAAACAATTCATCGGCGTCGGCATCACCGTGGTCTACACCGCCATCGCGAGCTATATCATCTTGAAGGTCATCGACACGTTGATCGGCCTGCGCGTTAGCGAAGAGCAAGAACAGCAAGGCCTGGATATCGCGTTGCACGACGAGCGCGGCTATAACATCAACTAGGGAATAAATATTTCGTAAAACGTAAAACGCCGCCACTGTGCGGCGTTTTTTTTCGCGGGGTGCGTCGCGAGAGGAGTGGGCGTTCAGGCCTTCGGCGGCGATCAAGTGGCTCGCATGCACCGGGCGATAAATGCTTGATATCGCAATGCTCTCTGGTGGATAAGCAACGCGTATCCACCGTCTCTCCGGCAATCCAGGTGAAACACACCGCCCCTGAACCGCCTAAAAATTGGCCTAGGGAGCGGTGGATTTCACATCAACCTCAATGCGTCGGCTGCTGGGCCGTTTGCTCCGCGATTTCTTTGTGCACCTGCGCCATGTCCAGTGCCTTGATTTGCTCCAATAAGCCCTCTAAGGCCTGTTCCGGCAATGCGCCTGCCTCGGAATAGATAATCACCTGTTCGCGGAAGGCCATCAGCGTGGGAATGGAACGGATGTTAAACATGCCTGCGAGCTGTTGCTCCTGCTCGGTGTTGACCTTGGTAAACACCACATCGGGGTGTTTGGCGGCGACCTTTTCATAAACCGGCGCAAACGAGCGGCAGGGCCCACACCAGGGTGCCCAGAAATCAACGATGACAATGGCATTATTATCAATCGCTTGTTGAAAGTTGGATGCGTTGAGTTCGGCGACCATTACGGTGCTCCAAGTTGGATAAGATTTGGCTAATATACGGGCATTTTCACGCAATTCAAGGGATTTACGATAGAATTTACATGATATTTCAGGCGTAAAATCCTTTGCATGGGAATGGTTATGGCGATATTTTTGCGACCTGCCGTACCGTATAATAGGGCCGTCCCCCCCTTGGAGTGTGTCTGATGGAAAAGTACAAAATATCTCAGCCGATGCGATTTTTCTTCTTCGTCGCGAGTAGTTTTCTGTGGCTGGGGCTGTGGTTCACCGGCTTCGGCAACGCCCATTTTTTGCTTTATATCCCTGCGGTGTTCTTTGCGTTCGCGGTCGTCACCGGGATTTGCCCGGGATTGATCGTTTCCAATCTCTTATTTGGTAAAAAGTCGTCATCTTAATTAAAAGGATTTCTATGCGCCTGTTACACACCATGATACGTGTCGGCGATCTCGAGCGTTCGATACAATTTTATACCGAAGTGTTGGGCATGACGTTGCTGCGCCAAAAGGAATATCCGAATGGAAAATTCACGCTTGCGTTTTTGGGCTACGGCGATGAACGCACGCATACCGCGATCGAGCTGACCTACAACTGGGGCGTAGAAAAGTATGACATCGGCAACGGCTTCGGGCACCTCGCGATTGAGGTGGAAGACGTCTACAAAGCCACGGAAGACATACGCGCGCGCGGTGGAAAAATCCTGCGCGAGGCCGGGCCTATGAACGCGGGCACGACCATCGTTGCATTCGTGTGCGACCCGGACGGCTATCAGATTGAATTATTGGGGCGAAAATAACGCGCTTAAATTTCGTAATCGACGACGCGCCGCTCCTCGCGCATCTCTGCAACCAACGGCACGACGGCCTTGTGCAGCGGATGCGCTTGATAGTCATCCAGCGCCTGGCGCGATGCGAATTCTGAATATAACACGAGATCGGCGCTGCCTTCACCAACGGAAAAATCGATACCGACCTCAAGCTTGAGGAGTCCAGCGATCTGGCCGTTTAAGGCTTCAAGTTTCTGTTTGATTATTTGCGCATTGGTCGCCTTATCATTGCCCAACGCCGTATCCTTTAGCCGCCACATTACGATATGTTTAATCATGCTAGTTCCTCTACAAGCGATTACTCAGTATGAATATTAAACCGGAAAAGATTTTAATCTAAGAAAATATTCCATCCTCCCGCGCGGGGCTTGTGCCCTTCGCGTAAAAAATGAGTGAAGAATGAATCCTCTTTCATGAAACTTCAATAGCGTGACGTCATATTCAAATTCTATTCGCAATTTCGATTAGATTTCGATCCGGGTCGCGCACATAAAACGACAACAACTTGCCGTTCGCGCCAGTGCGTTGTACCGGT
>JAOUGF010000211.1 GCA_029857925.1 Gammaproteobacteria bacterium | reverse complement strand
GGTATGCTTAGGATCGGTTTTTTCCCCAGGCAAATCGTCGTCCGCCAACTGATCGACATAACGCGCACCCGCCTCGCGACTGATTTGTTCCAGCACCTTGCTCGGAAACACCTCGGAACCGAAAATGGCGGGCACCTTCTCACGACGCAATTGGGTAATTATTCGCGCGACTTCACGCGGCGTGGGTTCGGAAAAATCTGCCGGTTGTACGGCGGCGATCACGCGCATGCCATAACGCGGCGCGAAATACGCGTATGAATCGTGGTAGGTGACCAATTTGCGATTGACTTCGGGAATACCTTTTACGCACGCATAAATGGCGCTATCGAGTACACGTAATTTGGCGATATACGCATCGGTGTTGGTACGATACTGCGCGGCGTGCGCCGCATCCAACGCGACTAATGCGTCGCGTGTCACTTCGGCGAAATGTATCGCGTGCGCGATATTGGGCCACAGATGGGGATTCGGATGGCCTTTTTCTTTCGGAAAACTGAAGTCATAACGCCATTCGCCGCGCGCCAACGTGGCATCCGCCAACAGCACCACGGGGGCATTATTTTTTTTAACTTTTTTCGCTAAATGCAGCGTGGGCGTTTCCAAATCCAAACCATTTAAAATGATGATATCCGCCTCACGCAACCATTTGATGTCGGAAGGGACGGGCTCGAAGGTGTGCGAATTCATGCCTTCCGGCACGATGCCGTGCACCTCGTTGGAGGCACCGGCGACGTTGTGCACGATATTCGTAATGGGTGCGACAGAGGTGACGATTTTCACCGCCGCGTCGGCATCAAACGACATTCCCGCGATTGAGATCGCAAAAAAAACTGCGATATTTTTCATATATGCCTAGCCTTTTCCCACATTACATGCGTCGCTATTGTTGCGCAGTGGCGGTTATGATATTCTTAATTTTTTTCATACACAAGCAGATTCCGTCTGCGGTTGGGGAATATGCAAAATAAACTCCTTTTAATATCAATCGGATATCTGTTGGCATTGGCGCCATCGTGGTGTGTGGCGTTACAACTGCCTAGCCGTACTCAAGATTCGGGGGCGGCCGATGACCCGTTTCGTTCCGGACAACGTGGCGGACCGGTATTGGCGCCTCAAGAGATTCCACGCAAGGCGCCCCCACCGCCAGAAGATGCGCCCCAGCCGCTTCCCGCGCCGACACCCGCCCAACTGCCCCCACCCCTTACACCCGCGGCAAAACGCAGTGTCACAACGGTGGTGCGTCCGCCGCAACCGCCCGGCAATTTTGGATATAACATCCAACTGACCGCCGATGTGCTCACGCGCATTGCGGGCGGTGACCCGGAAACCAAAGACAACGGCGCGGTACCGGGGCTGCTAGATTTACGCTGGGGCGGTGATACCCTCGCCGCCGGGTTGTGGCAAAACGGTCGGATCAATCTGCACCTGATGTATTCGTTTGGCGATTCGCCCGACAAGTTCGGCAAAACAACACTACCTGTGAGCGCGCTGGATGATCCCAATCGCGCGTTCAATATTTGGGAATTTTGGTACGAACACTATTTTGAATATAACAACACCTGGTTACGCGGCGGCGTGATGGATTACCAACGTGACTTTTACCGCACACCCTACGTCAACGAATTATTTTTAAATCGCTCGATGCATATCGGGGCCGAAACCGGCCGACTATTCGCGCGCAACCAGCCCGCGATCAGCATCTATCCGCTCACCGGTTTTGGAATCCTCGGCAAAACACTTTTTTCGCCGCAAATCTACCTGCTGGGCGCGATTTATGACGGCGCGCCGGGGCCCAAATCCGCGCAATATGAAATGCCCAAAAGCGACGGCTATTTTGTCGCCGGGGAATTCGGCTGGCAAGGCAATGCGGAAGGCGCGCTTGAGGGTTCTAAATTCGCGTTGGGAACATGGCTCTTGTTCAAGAATATCGACCATTGGCTGGGCCATCGCGGCGATTCACTCGAATACACCGATAAATTTATCAAGGCCCCGGCGTTTTCCGGCAGTCCAAAACGCGCCGCGCTGACTTATTACGCATTGGCATCGCTGACACTGGGTGAACGTACCCATGTCTTTTTACATGCAGCGCAAAGCGACCCCGATATCAATCGCTATGCACTGTCCGCCAGTGGCGGCATCATTGTGCAGGGCTTGGTACCTGGGCGCGAGAAAGACCTATTCGGGGCGGGCATTGCATACAACAAACAAAGCGACGCGTTTTTCGACGTTTATAACACCGAGATCGGAAATGCGACTTTCGATGATAAAACGTCGATTATCTGCCCGGGTTCAGACCCGTTGGACCTTGCCCAATGCGCGATTTATCATTATGAATTGGTATATGAATTGACCTACAGCCTGAGATTCGGCAAATGGTTGACGTTGCAGCCCAATTATCAATGGATTATTCAACCCAATACCAACCCTTACAACGGCAATTTAGCGATTGCGGGTTTGCGCGCCCAATTTAATTTTTGATTGGCACATAGATCCGACCCGAAGGAACACGCAATGGAACGTTTTACGATCTCACTGGACGATGACCTGGCCCAACAATTTGACGCCTATATCCACGCGATGGGATATTCCAACCGTTCAGAGGCGGTGCGTGATTTAATCCGCTTCCGCCTCGAAAATGAGCGCATCAAATCCACGGACGGCGGTCATTGTGTCGCGGCGTTGAGCTATGTGTACAATCACCATGAAAGCGAGTTGGCGGCACATCTGACACGCGTGCAACACGATCACCACGACCTCGCGTTATCCACGATGCATACCCATCTCGATCATGACAACTGCCTGGAAGTCACATTACTGCACGGGCCGATCAATGAAGTGCGGCAATTCGGCAACGCGGTTATCGCCGAACGCGGCGTGCGCCACGGCAACCTGCATGTGATCCCGGTGGAACACGAAGAGACCGCACACCACGACAGTGGCCGCGCCCACGTCCACGCGCGACCATTGACCTGACCACGACTAACGCCATTGACAACCCCGCCCCCAGGCGCGCTATGATCGGTAAGAACATTTTTCCATACTTCACACGCACAAGGCCTATTTAAGCGCGGGACGGCTATCATGCCTTACGTCATACACCACAGCGACCCATTATGAGCCACACTGCTACCGGAAATATTCTTTTTAATCCGCCAGATAGGACGCGTTTGGGCAGCTTGGCGCTGGGCTTGACGGTGACCTTGCATGTCGTGATACTGGGGTGGTTATTCAGCCGTGACGAATCCCCTGCGATCACGCCAGCGCAGCCCGTATTGAATTTCAGCGTAACGCTCGCGCCCGCCGCACAGCCTCGACCCCCTAGGATGCAACAGGTTGCACCGCCCCGCCCTGCGCCGACCGTGGCAGCGGCTACGCCGGAATCCACACCTGACAGCGCACCGCAACCCATGGCGCAACCCACGGCACCGCCCGCACAGGTGGCAGCAGCGCCTCCCGCAGTCATTACTGCAGCGCCCGAACCCGAAACACCGGCCCACTATGACGCCCGCTACGCCGACATCCCGAACACCGATTACCCGGCGCGCGCACGGCGCCTGGGCCAACAAGGCAAGGTCATTTTGCGCGTAGAGATCGCAGCGGATGGCCACCCGATCGCGGCACGCGTCATATCCAGTTCCGGTTATACACTGCTCGATGAGGCGGCATCCGCCTATGTGCTACGTTGGGTATTTCAGCCCGCGCGACGCGGTGCAACGGCCATCGCCAGCGCCGTAGATGTCCCTATCGTATTTTCTCTCCACTAATTCATCCTCACGACGGACCTTTTTCTCCATGATAAATGATGCTCACGCCTCGGCACTCAGTAATCTAGGCCACGCCGACCCCTTGGTCGCAGGTGTATTATGGTTGCTGTTGCTGGTCTCGGCGGCGACGTGGTTTTTGATCATTTATAAGGCGGTGGAACTCGCGCGTATCCAACGCGCAGGTGCCGCCTATGTGCAGGCATTTTGGAACAGCGCCGACGCCGTCATATTTTTACGCGATACGCCTAAAGATCACCCGCACAACCCGATGGCGCATCTCGCGCGCGGCGGGGTGACGGCCTTGGAACACCACTTGTCACACTTTCCGAATGCGGAGGCCGCCGCCGCCCACGTCAGCGACATCTTGACGCGCGCGCTGCGTCAGACCATACAAAATCAAACCACACACCTCGAAACCGGCCTGGGCGTGTTGGCGACAGTAGGCAACACCGCGCCCTTCGTCGGCCTGTTCGGCACCGTGGTGGGCATCATGGCCGCGTTACACGGCATTGCCGATGCGGGCACCGCCGATTTGAGCACCGTATCCGGCCCCATCGGCGAGGCGTTGATCGCGACGGCGGCAGGCATAGGCTGCGCGATCCCCGCCGTCGTCGGCTATAACAGCTTTATACGCCGCCTCAAGGTGTTTGGTAATGCACTAGACAGCTTTGCATACGACGTATTGTCGCACCTCGCGACCGACAAGGCCTTGCGCACCTTGGCCGCCACCGCAAAGGGATAACGCCGATGGCCTTTGGACAACTCGACCGCGACGGCACGCCGCAACCGATGCACGAAATCAATGTCACGCCGTTGGTGGATGTGATGCTGGTGCTGCTCGTCGTCTTCATCATCGCCGCGCCGCTGTTTTCACATAAAATAAAAATCAATCTGCCGAAGGCCGACGCACCCAAGGTCACGCAGCCGCAAAAACCGTTGGTGGTGAATCTTAACCGCGATAATTCGCTCTATTTGGATAACGAGGCGATCACACTCACCGCCTTGCAAACGCGCCTGACGCCGTTGGCGGCGGGCAATCCACAATTGCCTGTAGAATTACGCGCGGATGGTCAATTGAGTTATCAGCACGTGATACGCGTCATCGCCGCGATCCAACAATCGGGCATCACGAAATTGGCGTTTATTACGGAACCCGCGCCGACAAAATAATCCCAGCGCTTGACACCCCCCTTCCCTAGTGCGATATCATGTGTATGAAGATTTTTTTTATCTTCATACACGCAATA
>JAOUGF010000210.1 GCA_029857925.1 Gammaproteobacteria bacterium | reverse complement strand
AAACTGACAGACCCGAGCACGTCGTGTTGGGGCAAACCGCGCACGATGTCGCGACCACAGCCAGCCGCAGCGGCGCCGATGTGACATTGATTAGCCGTCATCCGATAAGCAAGATGACCGCTGCCCAGCACGAAGTGGAAGATGCGTTGCGTGAAGGCGTGGATTTACGCGGTAGTTTGGATCCGGTAGAGGTTGTCTTGGGTAAAGACGGACGCGCAATCGGGTTGAAGGTCGCGAAAATGGATGAGAAAACTCATAAGCGCATCCCAGACTCGGAATTCGTGTTGGATTGTGAATTGATAGTGTCTGCGATCGGTCAAACCGGGGATTTTACCGGAATTGAGGCGTTGAATAACGGCAAAGGGTTGATTAGTGCCGACAAAAACTATGCGGTGCCCAATAAGCCCGGTCATTTTGTCGCGGGTGATATTATCAAACCGCATTTGTTGACTACGGCAATCGGTCAGGCCTCCATCGCGGTGCAAAGTATAGATTTATATTTGCGCGGGCAAGAGTTGTCTAAGCGTCCAAAAGTTGACGTACACCACTTTAAATTGCTCGATAAATTGCGCGAAACCAAATTGGCTCCGGTGGAATACAACCATCAACAAGTGACCGGCACTGCAGACGCTAATTTTGCCGTGCACAATTACGAAGATCGTTCCGCGTCTGAAATAGCGACGTCGGACATGTTGTTCTTGGGCCATTTCGGTGCTACACCGCGGTATAAACGTGCACGCAGAGATGTGGGTGCGACCGAAGTGTTGGGTGACTTTAGCGAACGCATGGTAGGTTTGACGGATGAACTCGCCAAGAAAGAGGCGGAGCGTTGCATGAGTTGCGGCATGTGTTTCGAATGCGACAATTGCGTTATCTATTGTCCGCAAGAGGCCGTGAAAAAGACGCCTAAGTCGAAATCGACGATGGGACGTTATGTGTATACCGATTATAGCCGTTGCATCGGTTGCCATATCTGTAAAGACGTGTGCCCCACAGGTTATATCGACATGGGATTGGGTGAGTAATGATGACGGCGCAACACGCGTTACGCGCGTTCTTGACCCTAGTACTGGCCGGGTGGGTGACGGCCAGTGCGGTGGCGGAGGTCGCACATCCGGTGATCCCTAAAGGTAAGGGTGAGCGGTGTGTCGCGGACACGTCGGTGATGCGTCGCAATCATATGCAGTTACTCAAGCACCAACGCGATGAGACGATGCACAATGGCATACGTACTGAGCGTTTTAGCTTGGTGGGTTGCATGAATTGTCACGCCTACGTGAATTCACAACCTGTCAGCATTAAAGATGAACGCCATTTTTGCAATGTGTGTCATCAATACGCGGCGGTGAAAATAGATTGTTTTGAATGCCATGCGTCCACTCCCCAACCCGTGAGCGCAGCAGTGGCTCCAGAGGCGCACCCATGAGCGAGCATCAGGAACAGGAAATGGAAGGCGGATTGTCGCGCCGTCAATTCGTCAGCGCAGGTGCCGCCGTCGCCGTAGGTGCGGTGTTGGCGCCTGGGGTGTTTCTGCACAGTGTCGCGCAGGCACGCTCACCGGCGGAGGGCGCGTCGAATTATCAACGTTGGGGTTTATTGATAGACACCAATAAGTGTCGTACCGGATGCGACGATTGCGTTAGCGCGTGTAAAAAAGAAAATGGATGGGGTAACGAGCAAGTCCGTGATGAACAAAAGGTGCAATGGATACGCAAAGTCGATTTAAAAGAACACCATACCGGCAGGGAGGTCTCGTTGCCGATGATGTGTCAGCACTGCGCGGAACCGCCGTGCGTGGACGTCTGCCCGACGGGCGCGTCGTTCAAGCGTGCCGACGGTATTGTGCTGGTAGATAAACATATTTGTATCGGTTGTCGTTATTGCATGATGGCCTGTCCGTATAAGGCGCGTTCGTTTGTACATGAGGACGTCATCCATGGCGATGCCTATATGCCGCGTGGTAAAGGCACCGTAGAAAGTTGTACGTTGTGCGTGCATCGCGTCGATAAAGGACAGAATCCGGCCTGCGTCGAGTCCTGCAAAGAAAAGGCGATGACCTTTGGCGATTTGAATGATCCGAAGAGTGAGATTGCGCAACGGGTATCGCAATATGCGACACGGCAAATTCGTGCGGATTTGAAACTCAATCCTGGCGTGCGTTACGAAGGAATATAGGGCATGAAGGTTCTGGACTATAGCGAAATTGAAGGGCGTAGCGGTTCCTACATCGGGTGGTTGGCCTTGCTGGGTGTATTCTTAGCACTTGGCGGCGCAGCGGCGTTGACAATGGAACATTACGGACACGCCATCACCGGCATGAATAATCAAGTCGTGTGGGGTATGCCGCACGTGTTTGCGGTGTTTTTAATTGTTGCTGCGTCAGGTGCGTTGAATGTCGCGTCGATCGCCTCTGTGTTCGGTAAAAGTTTCTATAAACCGTTGGCCCCGTTGTCGGGGCTATTGGCGATTGCGTTATTGGTCGGCGGTTTGGCGGTGTTGGTGTTGGATCTTGGGCGACCGGATCGTCTTATCGTTGCGATGACGTATTACAACTTCAAATCAATCTTTGCGTGGAATATTATTTTGTACACGGGCTTTATCGCCGTCGTGTATGTCTATTTGTGGATGATGATGGAGCGTCGTTTCAACGCGCACACCAAAAAGGCGGGTGTTGCCGCGTTTAGCTGGCGTTTGATTCTGACCACCGGTACCGGTTCTATTTTTGGATTTTTAGTCGCGCGTTCGGCCTATGATACGGCGCTGATGGCACCGATGTTTATCATTATGTCCTTGGCCTTTGGTACGGCGATATATTTAGTCACGATCATTGCCGCCTATCGTTGGACGGGGCGTGAATTGGGTTTCAGTGTGATCGCGCGGCTGCGCAGTTTGCTGGGCACGTTTGTCGCCGCCGTGTTGTTGATCGTGGCGATTTATCATTTGACGAATCTATATATAACGCAAAAACATGACGTGGAGCGTTTCATTTTAGCCGACGGCGGTGTATACACTGCTTTGTTTTGGGTGGGGCAGGTGTTCATAGGCGGTGTGCTGCCGTTGTGGCTGTGTTGGCATAAGCGTTGGCAGTCGTCAGTCACGGCGACGGTGGTGGCGTCTTTGTTTGTCGTGTTGGGCGGCCTCGCGCAGATGTATGTGATCATCATCGGCGGGCAGGTGTTGCCGTTGGAGATGTTCCCAGGGTTTGACGTCACCAGCGGTTTTAGCGATGGTCAGGTTGCGCGCTATACGCCCAGTGTCTATGAGTTGTTTTTGGGCTTGGGTGGTGTCGCCATCGCAGGGCTGGTGGTGAGTGTCGGCGTGAAAATCTTACGCTTTTTGCCCGTGAGTTTGGCGGACAGCGCCGTTGATCCGCATGTAAAGAGTGCAGCGGGTAAGCAATAAGTTCCTCACGGAGGTTTTTATGCAAGAACATCCGTTCGCGCAATATATTCGCATACTAGGCAAGGGCAAGCGCGGCTCGCGTTCGATGACCGAGCAAGAGGCCTATGACGCGATGCGCATGGTCATAAACAACGAGATCGAGCAATGCCAGCTTGGCGCGTTCTTGATGTTGTTGCGCGTCAAGGAAGAGACCGGCGAAGAAATTGCCGGTTTTGTACGTGCGGTGCGTGAAGGGATGTTGTTGCCGAGTAAAATACCCTCGGTAGACCTTGATTGGTCTTCTTACGCCGGTAAGCGCCGCCAGCTGCCTTGGTTTATTTTTTCTGCGTTGATCTTGGCGGACAGCGGTATCAAGGTTTTGATGCATGGCACGGAAGGCCACACGGAAGGGCGTGTCTACACGCGCGAGACATTAGAACTATTGGGTGTGCCGGTTAGTAAAACCTTGTCGCAAGCGGCAGAACATGTGCAAAAAAACAGTTTTGCGTATATCGCGCTCGAACACTTTGCGCCTACGATGCACGAAATTATTAATATGCGCCCGTTGTTGGGGCTGCGCTCACCAGTGCATACGGTGGCGCGCATGTTGAATCCGTTTCACGCGCCGTATTCTATTCAGGGCATTTTTCATCCCGGCTACCGCGAGACCCATCAAGAGGCCGCAAAATTTTTGAATCAAGGTCATGTTGCCGTTTTTAAAGGTGAGGGTGGGGAAGTCGAACGTAATCCCGATGCCGCATGTTTGGTAAAATCGGTCCATAACGATGTCCCCAGTGAAGAGGAATGGCCCCCATTATTCACGGGGCCCCGGCACTTGAAAGACGAAACGATGGACGTGCAACGCATGGCGCGCGTTTGGGAAGGCGCTGTCGATGATGAATATGGCGTCGCCAGCGCCACCGGTACCGCCGCAATCGCACTTAGGCTCATGGGGCGCGCCCAGTCCATCGCAGAGGCCCAGGCGCAGGCCGACGCGCTGTGGAAGAACCGCAATCGTCAGCGGGTAAAATCTGCCGCCTAGGCGGGCCTTATGACGGCCTTATTCATCTCCGCCGCGCACAAATCCTCGGGTAAAACCACCGTTAGCATGGGGCTGTGCGCGGCGTTGCGTCAGCGTGGCTTGCAAGTTCAACCGTTCAAAAAAGGCCCTGACTATATAGATCCGATGTGGCTGGGGGCGGCTGCGGGGCGGGATTGCCATAACCTCGATTTTAATAATATGGGCATGAAGGAACTGCGCGCTCATTACAGTCGCTATCAGCAAGGCGCGGACATTTCGATTATAGAAGGCAACAAGGGACTGTATGACGGTTTGGATATCGAAGGGCGCAATAGCAACGCGGCGCTCGCGCGCCTGTTAAAAGTGCCGGTCATCTTGGTCATAGACACCAACGGCATGACGCGTGGCATTGCACCCTTGATCTTAGGCTATCAGGCCTTTGATAAACGTGTGCGCATTGCAGGCGTGATATTAAATAAAGTGGGCGGGCGTCGTCACGAGGGAAAATTGCGTGCGGTGTTGGAATATTATACCGATGTGCCCGTCGTCGGCGCCGTGTATGCGGATCCGGAACTTGTGATAGATGAGCGTCATTTGGGATTGATACCCAGCAACGAGGCG
>JAOUGF010000209.1 GCA_029857925.1 Gammaproteobacteria bacterium | reverse complement strand
CTGGAATCACTACTGCCGTTCATCGATGCGTTCGACGTCTATGTTATGCAAGGCGATCACCTCTTGGTCACAAAATCCATCGATGTCGATACGACGTTTAACAAACGGGAGATACGCGCGCGGCGATTGGTGTTGCCAATTGCGGTCGGCACGCTATCGCCTGTCCGTGTGTATGTACGCATCGCGCCGGATCAATATAATGTCGTGGACGGTAGCATGCGCCTGTGGACGCCGCGTCAATTTGTCGCGACGCTACAAACCGAAGAACTGCTATGGGGCATGTTTTACGGTGGCATGGTGTTGATCATGCTATACAATTTATTCATCTTTGTTACGATACGTGACGGCGCCTATTTAGCCTATGTAGTGTACCAAGCGACTATTTCGCTGGCTTGGATGGCAACCACCGGCCACGGCAGCCTATATTGGTGGCCGGACAGCGTCTATTTAAAACAAACCGCGCCTTTGCTTTTTACTGCGTTGACGGCGGTTGCGTCTGCGCACGTTTCGCGGTTGTTTCTCGGCACGCCGACATTGCGTGGTCGCGATGATTGTATCCTGTTGACGGCGGGAAGTTTTGGGGTCGCATTGATGGTTGCGACGCTGTTGCAATTCGATTTGCTGGTCAATATCTTGATATGGAATGTCAGCCTTGTGCCGCTGATTTATATCTATGTGGGCGTTCGCGTGCTGCGAGCCGGATTCGTGCCGGCGCGTTTTTTTCTTACGGCATGGGGTTTTCTACTGGCGGGCACAGCGATTTACGGTTTGCTGGGTTCCGGTGTGATCCCTTATTCACCTTTGGCGGAATACGCTGGCCCGCTGGGTGTGTGGTTGGAGGCGGCATTTTTATCGTTCGCGCTTGCCGACAGGATACGAGCGTTGCGCATGGAGAAGGATATCGCCGAATCGAAACTTATCCAGGCGCAGATAGAGCCGCATTTTTTGTTCAACACCTTGGCCAATATTTCCAGCCTGATCGATGTCAATGTTGCGCGTGCCAAAGACATGTTGGGGAAGCTCGACAACTATTTGCGGACAATTTTGACGCGCACCCGGGCAGGCGACACCACGTTGGCGCAAGAAATTTCTTTGTTGGAGGCCTACCTCGCGATCATGCAGATACGCATGGGTGAACGTCTGATATTTCGTATTGAAATCCCTGACGCGCTGCGCGCGTGCAAGCTCCCGCCGCTATTATTACAGCCGTTGGTGGAAAACGCGCTACGCCATGGGCTGGAACCGAAACCGGGCGGCGGCGAGATTATCATCGACGGCAAAAGGGTTCAGGATAACCTGGTGTTGGAAGTGCGCGACAACGGCGTGGGCTTGGCGCAACATTGGCGGGCGGGCACCGGGCTTTCCAATGTCCGCGAGCGAGTCAGACGACTTTACGGTGCGAAGGGCAAATTGGAAATCATGCAGAACAGCACCAGCGGCGCATTGTTCCGGTTGGTCTTGCCGCTCACGGCGGACCGCGTTATCGATACTGCCGCCGAGTGAGGGTGAATATGCGTGCCGTGATCGCCGATGATGAAGACTTGCCGAGGGGTGAATTGGAACGCCTGCTGCGCAAACTATGGCCCACACTAGAGATTATCGCCAGTGTCGATTCTGGCACGGCGGTGCTTGCGGTGATACAAGAACAACAACCTGATATCGCATTCCTGGATATCCATATGCCAGGGTTGAACGGGTTACAGGTGGCGGAGCAGATGTCTGACCACTTGCAAATCGTGTTCGTTACATCGTTTGATCAATACGCGGTAGAGGCCTTCGAAAAAAACGCGGTCGATTATTTGCTAAAGCCGATAAACCCGGAACGCTTGTCGCAGACAATCGCGAAATTGCAAAAAGCGCCTTCAAAAGATCGCGAACTCGTCGCCAAGGCCTTGGAATCGATTAAGACCTCGCTGCAAACGATCACGCCACAGCGGCTCGAATGGATCAAGGCGCTGAAGGGTGACACCGTATATATGATACACGTCAATGACATCACACATCTGCAGGCTGACACCAAATATACGACCGCATTTACACTAGACGACGAATTCCAAATTCGTACACCGTTGGCGCAATTGGAGGAGTTGCTGGACGCCGCGCATTTTTGGCGCATACATCGCAGCACCATCGTCAATGCGGCGTTTATTAAGAGCGCCAAAAGGACGCGCGACGGGCGTTATGCGCTTACGTTAAAGCATCAAGGCATCAAACTCGACGTGAGCCGCGCGTATGCGCATCATTTTAAACATATTTAACGCAGAGAAAAGTGCCGTGTGACGCTTTATGTAGGGATAGGGATTGCATGAGCTAAAGGCCTGATCTTTGCTCAAATTGCGCATACACCTAGGGCACCAATATTTTTAGAGGTTCCCATTAGTTAAAAAACCTAATTGCCTACGGCTGAGGGTGGGCGCAGGCGCCAAAGTAGCGCGGGTTCGGCATTACGGTGCAGGTATCTGCGGAGTTCTTGCAGGCCGTTGGTTAGCTGGGCATTCTTTTTAAGTTTACCTAACGTTTGTTCTTTGTGATTATTTTTAGGCGGCCTTTTTTCAGAGGATTGAAGTCAGATTTCCAGACGTATTGAGATGAACGATACCACAGATGAACCCCGCCGAGATATTCCCAGTCCCTGCATCCGTAATTGTTGTTTGGATGAGTATGATATTTGTATGGGTTGTCTGCGTTCGATATCGGAAATTATTGCGTGGGGGAACGCGTCAGAATTTGAGAAACGCGGGATTTTGGAACGGTGTGCAGAACGGCGCCGCCAACGCAATCTTCGGCGCGGAAAATAACGAGACGGTCACGGGGCGTTTGGGTGTGCTGATGAGGCATACACGTTGTTCGGAAGCCAGTAAGTCCGATCGCAATGAGTTAGTCCTAGCCCGCTGCTATGTAAGGGTTATAAATTCTTAATGATCCATTATCACGCGTTTTAACAACGGCGCGAGTGCAAGATAACAAACCGCGGTCGCGCCGCATGCCAGCGCTAAGCTGGCCCAGAAATTTATCCCCATCCTGAGTAAGCCTGGAAGCACCAAAAACAACACCAACGACGGAATTACCATCCAAAATATTTGACCGGACAAGATTGCGATCTTTTCCGATGGCGCGTCTTCTAAGTGCATCCAAATCAATGCCAATAGTGATGTCAATGGAAGCGCTGCGATCAACGCGGCGAACATATTGGAGCGCTTAGCGATTTCGGAGATCGCCACAATAGTGATTGCAGTAAGCGCGATTTTCAGTACGTAGTAGAGCATCTGCACACCCGGCGAAGGCTAGAACGACGTGTAAACAGAGACTTACATGCAAATAATGTGACCTTTTGGCAGCAACAACTGTGTGTAGTGAGATTGTTGACGCGGGCCGCCACTATCGACGGATACACTTCGCAGCACGCTGAACGCGGATTTAAAAAAGGTGGGTTTGCGTAGGACAAACCCACCGTGAATCGCTGCGGATATAATTTTTAGCGTTATTGAGGTCCCACGGCATTTTGCGGCGCGGTCCAGGTGGCGGACCATACCTTGCCCTGTTGTATGTAGTGCACGTGGTCGCCGACGATGAGCGCGCGCGCGTCGGCGTTGTCGTCGTAGCTTAGTGTATTGCTGAGCACGGTAGATTTTAAGATACCGGTTTGCTTTAATGACGGTGTCGTTTCCGTAGCGGTATTGAGTTCAAACAAATGCGCCCCGTTATAACTCCATTGATAATAGGTGCTCACATCGGGGGGATTGTTGGGATCGGGTTTGTAATTCTCACCAGCGACGTGGACCGGCAACATTATTCGATATTTCGCATTTTGCATGTCCTGCACTATTGCAAATGATTTATAGTCCGACGTGACTATCGCGTCAGATCCGCGTTTGCCTATCGCGACATCACTCAGTAACACGGGTTTGGATTTATCTGTCACATCAAAAAGGCCGACTTTGACACCTTGGTAATATGCGACGCCATTTTTCACAATGGCATCTTTGCCCACACCCAAGAGGTAATTGTCGCCAATGGGGTGTAAATAGTCGGAATAGCCGGGTATTTCCAGTGCACCCTCGATAAACGGTTCGCGCGGATTTGCAAGGTTCACCGCGTAGAGGGGATCGGTGTTGCGGAACGTCACGACATACGCGTAGTCGCCGTTAAAGCGTACACCGTGTATATCTTCGCCGGTCTTGCCTATCGGTTCGGGATGGGCCTTGTTAGGCAAGTTTGCGATTTCAATGAGTTCACCTGAATTTTGCGTAGACGGTTCCAGGATATGCAACTGATTTACACGATCATTACCCCAGCCGGTGCTAGTGAAAATGCTAAAAACGCCGTTTTTCTCGTGCAGACGGAACGCGGCGCTTACCCAACCCATCCATCCCGACACCCGGCCGGAAGCCTGGTAAGCAAAGCCGGTATTCGTGTAGTCAAATCGGTGTACCACAGTGTTAGTCTCAGAATGGCTGCGCACGGGATCTGGAAAATACTGATATTCGTTTGTGACGGTATAAAGTGACGTTGTTGATGAGTACACGGTGTTGGTATTTTCCGTCGTGCATAACGCAGTGGCTTGCGTGGGGTCGTCAAACGGCAATGCGATGAGCGTCATCAGCGAGCCGGTAAAGATATTGCTATTGCTCCGAGTGGTAGGCACGAAGCAGTCTTGCGCGGTGACGAGGGGTTGCGTGACATTATTGATCATGGCCTTGGGCAATATATCGTTGATCGAAAGCGTGTCGATTAGTTTCACATTGTTTGCAATATCGGTCGAGTTCGTTGCACCCAACATAAAATTGAATGGCCACATAGAGAACTGAGTGACGAGATAGATGTGTTTATGCGCACTACGGCTGGCGTTGAGATACCCGTCAATGGAAAAATCCCATATTTTTTTGGGCGTCGCGGGTATGCTTATATCGTAGGCGATTACAATGCTAGTAGGTTTGTAAAAGGAAAACTTTCTGTCAGTGTTCGCATTGTAGCCGTTGCCCACCACGAAAAGTGTATCTGCATCCGGTGTTTCAGGAGACCGATCGA
>JAOUGF010000207.1 GCA_029857925.1 Gammaproteobacteria bacterium | reverse complement strand
CGTCCTTCCGCCCCCGCCCGTCGTCGTGCCACCCCCACCGGATTTCGTTCCCCCGGTGCTCGCTGTAGAACCGCCACCGCCCGTCGTCGTTGCGCCACCCGTAGCGGTAGAACCTCCCATGGAAGTACCGCCACCGCTTGTCGTGCCACTCCCCCCCATCGAGGTACCGCCACCTGATGTTGTGCCTCCCGTGGTGGGCGTCGTCCCGCCCCCCGTAGTCGAAGTACCACCTCCGGTCATCGTAGTGCCGCTGGTGGTCGTACCACCCATCGTGCCGGTTCCCCCCGTCGTGGTACCCGTGGTGGTACCGCCCGTGGTGCCGGCCCCCCCCGTCGTGGTACCGGTGGTAGTACCACCCATCGTGCCGGTTCCCCCCGTCGTTGTACCCGTGGTGGTACCGCTCGTGGTGCCGGTTCCAGTTGTAGTTGTACCGCCAGTCGTAGTACCACCGGTTGTCGGTGCAGGCGTCGGCGACGCTGTCGGCGTTGTAGTTGACACTGGCGTCGGTGCAGGTGCAGGCGCAACAGGTGGCGTGTAGTTTACCGTTACCGTACCAGCGGTAGTATTGAGCGCCGTATCGGACGCTGTCACACGAATGACATTGGTGCCTTGCACCAAGGGCACGCTGGCTGACCAATTGGAAAAAGTGGAGCCGTTCACCAACGTACCTGGCTGTCCCGTTGTTGTATTGACAACCGAGACCGTACCGGGATGGGCATCACTTGCGGTACCAGAAACGACGACAGGTGTGGCTGTCACGCTAAAATTTGTCGGCACGCTCAACGTCGGCGGCAACACATCAGGTGGGGTAAAGGTCACCGCCGTCGTTACGGAGGTTGAATTTCCCGCGCTATCCGTCGCAACCAATGATAAATTGTTTAATCCTTCAATCAGTGTATAGGTAAATGCATTGCTCACACCCGTCTGGCTAAACGGTGTATTCACTCCGTTGATCGTCAAACTCACAAGATTGCTCTCGATGATCGACCCGTTAAGCGTGGCGGACGTTACACTGAGCGGAATCGCATTTACGACAGGCGAAGTTTTATCCAATTGCAGCGTCGTAGAAAACTCAGCGGATTTATTGCCCGCGTTGTCTATCGCAACCACCTTGTAGGTATAAATTCCATCGGTAGTCTGGACATAACTATCTGTATAGACACCGCCAAGGTTGGCCGTGACGACCCGCGCATTCGTGCTCCCTCCGCCGGTAAACGTAACACTCGCAATACCGCTGCTTCCGGTCGCGCTGTCATCCGCCGCAATGCGCAATGCCGTTTGATTGGTGACCACATTGCTATTGGTAATCAATCCTGAATTTGCGATGCGTACCAGGGGCGCCTGTGCATCCACTATCACATTGAACGGCACGTTAGACACATTTCCGGCTATATCGGTCGCGGATACGACAACCGTATTGGCACCGGAACCCAAGCCGATAGTTCCGGTTAATACACCGGTTGCCGCATTAAACGTAAGGTGACCCGCTGTTGAGGTAACCGTGGAGGAAAACGTTGTGTCTAAAATTATTTCACTTGCCACTGGAACGCTGCCAGAGGCCTGTGCGGTGACTGCGATTTTTTGCAGCTGCAACTCCACCACCTGCACAGAGAAATCCACACTGGCGACCGCAACGGCGCTAGGTGCAACAACTCCGCGCAATACCGGTGGCGTGGCATCTCGGTTTACCCGCACGCTTTTACTCGCCATGTTACCCACGCCGTCCGTCGCGAATACAGTGACGATATTCGCACTGGCATAGGGTTTTGTCCCTTCGAAGGGGATTGGGATCATGTTTTGTGCGTCGGGTGTGACGATATGACCATTGACTTGAACCACAGTGCTCACGGGGAGGGACACTGTTTCTGTTACCGCGTAGGTCAATCGCGTGGTGGCGGTATTGATCCAGATTCCATCTTTTGGGGACTGTATTTCTATGAACGGGGGTACAGTATCAACACTTGGGGTGTAGATGACGCGCACCTGCAATTGCGTGCTATTCCCCAGTGTGTCTTTTGCCTCGACGACAATGTCATTGACGCCCGTGAGCAATTGCAAGCTTACTGTCCACGCGGAAGATACCAACGGGACCGGTTGCGCGGCATCCATGCCCAAACGGATACTGACATTTGCGACACCGCTTTCATCCGTCGCCGTGCCTCCCAGGGTGAAATCTGGATTGCTCACATTGAAATTTGTAGACGCGTTGGGATGGGTAATGCTAAGCACAGGGCCCCCGGCATCCCGCAAAATAAAGATATCTTGTGACATGATCTGATTGGACGCATTGTCAAACACACGCACCACTAGCGTATTGCGCCCCGTTTGCGTAAGGGCTACATCTGCAGTCCATACATTAGGCGTGGTTTGCACCGCCGCCACTCCACCGATGTTGACCGCACCCACCGCCACGCTCAACGGCGTCACACGGAGTTTGATCGGATAGCTCGCTTGCGACGTCGTCGTTGCCGAGAGCAGCGATATGATAGGATTTTGCGCATTTAACGCGGTTGGTGATCGTCCGGCAAAGACACCGTTATTATTCGTTGCAACGGTTTGCAAACTGTCTAGCACCTGCTGCATCACGGGCCCACTAAGCGCATAGTTGCGTGCGATAAAATTCAGCGCACCCGATGCGATTTCAAAGCGATAGACGTTTCCATCCAGCGATACGCCTCCAAACGTAAGCGCTAGCGGTTCACCGTTTGCGTCTAATCCCACGCCATCCAATAATCCATCGGCTAGCGCGTCCGCATAGAATTTTTGAGCCGCACCCACCGAGGTATGGAGGGTATGCGGCGAGGTACCCGCCAGCGCGCCGACCTTCGCCGTCCATTCTGACAAGCCCGCCAACAATGCGGCGTAACGACCTGCCGCCGTTAACGGTGTCGCGGTAAGTGTCAACCGCAACGCATCTGCCGGAACCGTGGTAAATACATCAAAACCATAAATATCCTTTAAGTTGGCAACCGCCTGCGCATAGGCCTGTGCATCGGTCAGGCCCTCGCCGACGCCGTGCTGGATCAAGCCAACGCCTAAATGTGTATAAGGCGTCACCACGGCGCTTGCGTCGCCACCGCGATAATCAACCACGCTGGACAGTACTTCACCCGACAACAACGGTGCATCAACATTGGTTGCATATTCCGCGTATAGACCATCGTTGATCGAAACGTGCAACATTTGTGCGTCCACTAACAGGCGCGCGCCGCACTGGCCTTGCGTATCGGTCACGCATGCGCCTACACGACCGCCCTGAGCACCCTGATTAAAGGTGTGAACCACGACCCGGCCTTTTTTAATGTTTGACCGTATTTGCAACTGAGGCACATCAAAAAAGGCCTTAAACTCGACCTGCTTAGTCGTAACATTCCCCGCCGTATCCTGCACTTCTATCAACAATTCGTGCACGTCTCCAGGGCCTGCTTCATACCAATTATCCGCTAATGTCTGGCGTATTAACGGAAATACATATCTGGCCTCCCCCGCGACGTCGGTTGCGCCAGACGTACGCAAGGTTCTAAATTCCGTAACGACATTACCACCTACAGAATATCTTACGCGCACGTTGATGCTCGACGCCGCATTTGTCGTTGCGACGGTTTGCGTTGTCTTATCGCTGACCGTCAACACATAATAGGGAATTTTAAGCGCGTCAAAATCTGCAATCGGCGCAGTGGGGTTCGCATAACCCACGCGTGACGCTGGCACATAAAGGGGGTCGCTGTGCGCATCGGCGTTAAACAAATTTCCCGCAGACGCTGCCCCGTTACGATAAAACTCGACATTGCTGTATGCCATCATCAAATCAGGCGCTTGATTATCGAGCGTGACCATCCTTTCGATTTCTCGATAACCTCCTAATTTATCGGTTATCCTAATCGCCAACACGTTCGCGCCCGGACTCAACGGTACATCCACCTCCCAGGTCATCTTCGCAACATCTAGGCGGGCGATGAACATTCGTGTATCGACCGCAACCGAGATTGCATCGATACCGGCGCCGCCGTCATCCGTATACAGGCCAAAGGCACGGTAGGTAGGTTGATTGGTGAGTGTCGGAGATTTTAGACTCACGGTGGGTTTGCCGTCCGGCAGGAAAATATTATAGGTTTTAGTGGACTGATTGCCGAGCATGTCCGTGGCCACGAACGTCAACGTGTGGTGACCCGCCCCGACGCCGCTACTACCGGTGACCGCGAGTTCAATGCGATTCCCGTTAGGAACGATATTGTCACTCAACACGCTTTGAGTGCCATCCAACGTCACCGCAACCCGATGCACACCAGTGGAATCGCTGACATCTACATAATACGTGACAAAGATAATGGTGCCGCCGAGCATATCCGTCTCAGTACGTGACGCGACGATATCCAACTCGCTTGCGTCGGCGAACACCGGCGGGTCTGCGTCAAACGGCGCGGGTCCGTCCGTCCCAAATAGACTATCCGTGTTTTCGGCGAAATAGTGCGCCTGATGCACCATCTCTTCAAAACTCAGGCGCACACTTTGATCGCGCACCGACGCAATTTTTAATATCCCCTGCGCCAGCCCGTGACGGTAATTGACGCTGTTCAATTGCACACTACCGTATTCCAGCGTATCCCGTTTGCGTTCGCCGCTTAGACTCATCGAGTAGTAAACCACGCCGTCGAGCAATCCGTCGTCTTTAATGTCTTTATACATCCGTTGCGCGAGCCCAATTGCGGTAATACTCTGGAAGGCAACGGCGTTGCTCATGTCGCTGATCGTTTTAGCGTAGGCGGAAAACGCGCTTGTATATAAGCCGTAGGCATATTCTTTGGTGAGTAACGTGGCGGTACGATCGGCGTACATCGCATCGAAAGGACGTGTGGCTAACACATCTATGCCTCGTCCCAATAGGCGGGAGACTGCGGCATTGGCGTCGATAATCGCTTGGCTAACGGAAATCTTTTTGCTGATGTAGTATTCAGCCAAGCCCGTAGCAATATGCGTATAGGGTGTGACGTTCAACATGACGGTGGCAGCAGGTGCGAAAAACCCGACCGCGCTTAA
>JAOUGF010000208.1 GCA_029857925.1 Gammaproteobacteria bacterium | reverse complement strand
CTTGAAAGCCCATTTTCCGTGGTCGTCATCGACCGCGACGAAAACAGGATCAACGAACTGGAGTTAAAAGATTTGCCCTCTTCCGTGCTGGCGTTGGCGGCCGATGCGGCGCTACCGGATATTTTGTTGTTGGCGGGGCTGACGCAGCCTTCATGCGCCGGTGTCATCGCGTTGAATGCCGACGACAACACGAATCTAAAAATCGCGATCTCTGCGAAGTTATTGAATCCGCGCTGCCACGTCATCTGCCGCGCGGCGTCACACGACACGCAGGCCAATATGGAATCATTCAATACGGACGTCGTTATCAATCCGTTTGATTCATTCGCCGAACGCTTGGGCATGGCGCTGCATTCGCCCGACAGTCATAGGGTGTACGAGTGGTTGACGGCCGCACCGGGTGAAGCCCTTGCCAAACGTATTAACCCGCCACGCGGGACATGGATATTGTGCGGCTACGGGCGTTTCGGTCACGCACTCGCGAAAAATATGGAAGCGGAAGGCGTTTCTCTCGTCATCATCGAGGCATACCCCGAACGGGTGGCTGCCCCGCCGGGCGCGATACGCGGTCGGGGCACCGAGGCCGTCACTTTGCAAGAAGCCCATATTGAACGCGCGGTGGGCATCGTCGCGGGCACCAACGATGATGCAAATAATTTATCCATCATTGTCACCGCGCGCATGCTAAAACCGGACCTCTTCATGGTGGCGCGGCAAAATCAGCGCGAAAACGATGCGTTGTTCGACGCCGCAAATTTGGACATCGTGATGCAGCGATCCCGCGCGATCGCACGACGTATTATGGCGTTGGTGCGCGCGCCGTTGCTAGATTCGTTTTTGAAACAATTGCGTGCGCAGAGCAATGCATGGGCTGCGGATCTGGCGCTGCGCCTTCAACCATTGTTGGAAAATCGGAGTCCCGTGGTGTGGACGATCGAAATCTCGGCCGCAGGCGCGAGTGCGGTATATACGGCCTTAACGCAAGGATCACGCGTCGCCTGCGCACAACTGATCGGCGAACCACATCGTCGAAACGTTAAACTGCCGATGGTGGTATTGCTTGTGCGACGCGATGCGGAAGAGATTTTGTTACCGACAGACGATTTGGAACTGCGCACAGGTGACCGCCTGCTATGTGTCGGCCGACGCGGCGTCCCCCATACACTCATGCTCGCACTGCACGATGAACACGTGTTGCGTTATTTGATGACCGGAGATGGCGGCCCATCGAGCGCATTTTGGCGCTGGTTAACGCCAAAACTTAAGCTTTAAACAACAACGCCAGGTCCAGACGATTACATGCTTAAACTTTCGACGGACGCAATACTCGCGATATTAAGGTCGCACGCAAACCCAACCAACGTCACGGGCATGGCGCGCTTTGGCATCAATCCGCACGGGACTTTGGGTGTCCCTATCCCGGTATTACGCCGCATCGCGAAAGACATCGGCCGCGATCATGCTTTGGCCGAACAGTTATGGACATCCGGCATCCACGAGGCGCGTATACTCGCCAGCATGATTGCAGAATTGCCGCGCGTTACGAACACGTTGATGGATCGCTGGGTACGGGATTTTGATTCCTGGGATGTTTGCGATCAAGTCTGCGGCAATCTATTCCGATATTCGCCGCTCGCGTGGAAAAAGGCGGAACAATGGAGCCGCGCAAAACACGAATTTGTCAAACGCGCCGGGTTTGTTTTGATGGCCGGGCTTACTGTCGCCGATAAAAACGCGCCAGATGCGTGTTTCATTCCTTTTTTGGCGTTAATAGAGCGAGAGGCTTATGACGAGCGTAATTTTGTTAAAAAGGCCGTCAACTGGGCGCTGCGGCAAATTGGCAAACGCAACGCAGAGTTGCGAATAAAATCAATGGCGACGACCCAGACGCTACTGACACAATCCAGCGCGTCGGCACGCTGGATCGCGCGCGATGCGTTGCGCGACTGGAAACGTTACTGGGGTTCATCTGCGTCGTCATGACGTTGACTGGGGCAAACGATATAGTTCGACGCCAGATAAATCGCAGTCGACAACGCGAGGTGTAGTAGAACAACAATTTATATGCCCTTTGCAACTAACAGCGTCATCCATACTGTCCATCGGTACGCGGTAAAACCAGCATCTTGGAAAAAATCCAGACAAAACCGATAAACGCCCCGATCCAAGCGAGTTGTGAAAGGCCTATCCACAAACCGGTATAGACGGGTAATAACCAGGGTAAAAAAACGCGTAATATGGCCCCCACGTTAATCAATGCGAGCAGCCACTTCAACGCAGCGGGAGGTGCGAACACATTGCGGCCGGTGTGGCCCAGTGTCACACGGCACATCATACTGTAAGTAATCAAACCCAAACCGCCGACCGAAAACGCGTGCAGCGCCAGGGGCTCGGGCGCGAAACCAAAAAACGACAGCGCCTTGAGTATAAAACCCAGCGCTAGCCACGCAAACGCCACATACAAACTCCACAGCAGCGGTTTTTGCCATAATGCCGGACGATGCCAATCCTTGAGGCGTATAACCAGTAACATCCCTATGAACGCCGCGATGACCGCTGCTAAGGACGCCATGTTGGCCATTTCCATCACGATCAAAATCACCATCAATGCTAGAACGCTGTTATCCAGCCAAATTCTGTTCACGAGCGTCGGAATGTCGAGCCCTTTTTCAATAAAAAACGGTATGACGCGTCGGCCCATCATCAACACGAGAAGGATTGCACCGTTTAGGCCCAGCGTGATACTCATAGCGACCCCCTCGTGCAATACGCCTAGAAGACCGGCGTAAAACAGCGCGTTTGCGATTGCGACGCTCAACACCAGCGCGACCACACCCATTTGCTTCCATTGGCGAACGCGAACAATGGGGTAGGTAACGGCCGCGACCAGCGCGATATCGAAGCCCAGATCGCACACAGCGGCCAACGACCACGCCCACGGGGTGTGCGTCAACATCGCCATTCTAGCGACCCACCAAAGTGAGACCAGCACCAACAACGTCCATCCTCGCGCGGTTTGTACGTTTGTCCAATTCCGCACTGCGGTCAGCAAGAATCCGGCGATCACACCCAGCGTGTAACCAAAAATCATTTCGTGCGCGTGCCAGAGGGTGGCGGGGAGATTGGGAAAGACGAACGTGTGTCCGGCATGATAAATCCAGGCCCATAGCAGCATGGCGATGACGCTAAAACAAGAAGTCGCTAAGAAAAAGGGTCGAAAACCCAAATGCAATAGCGCGATGCGGTATTTTCCCGGTGACTGTATCGTTAGCATGGCGTCTCCTGGTAGGGCGAACTTCTTTAAACTCATGTTTGAGCTGTTTTATACTTTGTCGCCTAAAAAGCACGACGACAACATGATAACAACCGATCAACAAAGTGCCGCCAGGCACTGAGTGCGAGCGCTGGCACGCGCTACGCACAAATATCTAACCCTTTCCCTGCGGCGGCAGAAATCGCCACAACACCAGCGCAATCGCCGCCAACGCCAACTGGCCCAGGGCCAACCACTCGGGCCTATGGCTCAACACCGGCACCGCCAAACTTGCGAGCAACGCATTGCCCATCATCTGCACGAAACCCTGCACCGCCGACGCGGCGCCGCGATTGCTGGGAAAACAATCCAACGACAACACCGTCATCGCCGGCATCGCCATGCCGCTGCCTATCGTATAAAACACCAACGGGACGATGGTGGTGACGGGCTGCGGAGATAGACTCAGCGCTTGCACAGTGTTGAACAACGCACCAACGGCCATAAACGCCAATGCCAACATCACTGTTTGCTCCGCCCGCCAACGATGTGCCAAATGGCCGCTCAACCACGACCCGAATATCATGCCGCCGACCATGGGCGCGAACAGATACGCAAATTGGCTTTCATCGAGATGCAAAAAGTCATAGACGACAGAGGGCCCGCTGGCGACATACATAAACATGCCGCCAAACATACAGGCCACCATAAACACCAATGACTGAAAGCGGCGGTGGACCAACGTGTGCCCATAAACACGCGCGACATGCAGCGGATGGAAGGATTGGCGCAGCGCGTGCGACAACGTCTCAGGCACGCGCAGCAGCACCACCATAAACATCACTGCGCTATAAATCGCCAAAAAATAAAACACACTGTGCCAGCCAAAACTATGGTGCAACCCACCGCCGATCACCGGCGCGATCGCCGGCGCCACGCCGAACAACATCATCACGTGCGACATCGCGCGCTGCGCGTCTTGCGGCGAATACACATCGCGTATCATCGTCCGCCCTGCGGCCAACCCGCCGCCCGCCGCGACACCTTGCAACACACGAAACACTAAAAAACTGGCGTAATCGCCCGCCAGTGCACAACCCAGCGACGCGACCAAATATAACAACAACGTCATCAACACCACCGCGCGCCGCCCCAAACGATCCGACAACGGCCCCCAAAACAACGTCGAAAGCGCAAACGCCGCCAGGTAAAACGCCAGGCTCTGCGATAATAACGCGCGACTGACCCCTAATTCCGCCTCAATGGCCGGAAACGAGGGCAGATAGGTCGCGACGGTAAACGGACCGATCATCGTCAGCAATGCGATGATGATCGTCAGGTGTTTGGGTGGGGCGATGCTGTGGGTCACGGGGCTGCGCTTTGTGTGTTGTGGGTGGTTGTGGATCGGTAGCATCTTTGATTTTAACAGGCTTTGGCGCCATGCATTTGGATTTGATTCCACCTGTCTGTTAACACATAGCACACTATATGCCGTGCACCACTGAGATGATTATATGGATTCTTGCGGGAAGTTAAGACTACACGTATTGTATTAAGCAAATAACGAAGACACACTCGAACTTGGGCAACACTACACGCAATGCACTCGGTGTAAAAACAACGCCCAGCATCATTGCGATTTTGTTGCCTATGCTGCGAGTCGATTAATACACCTCGATAACTCTGGAAATTTTACCTGGCTTACCGCATCCAAAGGAAGGCGTCCAGATAATGCCCGCACAAAATTAGAAAGGGAATACTTCAATGTATCACTGTTCCCGTCC